>JAFGPH010000350.1 GCA_016926135.1 Deltaproteobacteria bacterium | reverse complement strand
TATTGACGCCTGCCAGATCTACGACTGTTTCACCTATACGGTTGAGATCACCCTTCAGGACTACGGCTTTTTCGGACCCGGTGAGGGGGAGGCCTGGTTCCAGGGCGGCACCATGGAGCCGGGGGGCAGGATGCCGGTCAATACCTCCGGAGGGCAGCTCTCCGAGGCCTACCACATGGGTCTCACACCCCTGAGCGAGGCGGCCATGCAGCTCATGGGGCGATGCGGAGCGAGGCAGCTCGGGCCCGTGACCCGTACCAAGTCACCCGAGATCATCCTCTGCAGTGACAACGGCGGGGTGTTGCAGACCCATGCCTGCACCGTCTTGAGGAGGGCATGAATATGGACAATTACACCAAACCTCTGCCCAGTATCAATGACGACAACCGGGAGTTCTGGAGTGGCTGCAGGGAACATGAACTCCGGTTCCAGCAGTGCGAGGACTGCGGCCATGTGCGCTGGCCAGCCTCCATGATCTGCCCCTCATGTCACTCGCGCCAAACGCGGTGGATCGTATCGAGCGGGAAAGGCAAGGTCTACACCTTCGCGATTTACCACGTGGCCTATCATCCGGGTTTCAAGGATGACCTCCCCTATGTGGTGGCGGACGTGGAGCTGGAAGAGGGGCCCCGCCTTCTCACCCAGATCGTGGATTGCGCTTACGACGGGATCGCGTGCGACATGCCCGTGGTCGTGAAATGGGAGGATGTCACGGAGGAGTTCAGCCTGCCCAAGTTCAGGCCGATCCCTTAGCGTCCTCTTTCATAAAGGCGTTGACGAATACCGGGGCTATGATGGGCCGCCCTGGAGGTGGTCTTTCAGGGCCGCAACTCATCTTTATCCGCAGCCCGTTACCGCCCCACAAAAAGAAAGGTTCAAGGCGGCATCATGCCTGTCCAAAATCGGTTTGGGCGAAAGGCAGGCGCGAGGGGTATTGCCGGTTGCGGCGTATTTCGGCCCCGGAGCAGGAGAGCGCAAGGGCCGAAATCCGCAGTGAGCGAAGCCATGGACGGCGCAGCGAACGTAGCAGAGGCAATGCCCCGAAGCCCTGCCTGCACGCCGATCACGGCTAACCTTTTGCCAGAAACCCTGATCCTCTCTAAGTAATATGTTGAAATCGCTACACCCAGGCCCAGAACGAAAACCGATTTTGCACACCAATGAGGCGGCATGATGAAAAAGAAAGGAAATTCAGTTATCCTGCACTGAGCTTCGATCACTGAGCTTTGGGGCTGCTTGTTCATCCCTGCCTGCGACGAATTTCGTTGACGGCTTTGTCCAGGGCCTGAAGGAACCGGGAGCGATCTCGTTTGTCAAACGGACGAGGCCCCCCAGTAACCTCTCCCAGCTCCCGCAACTCTCTCAGCAGGTTGCGGGTCGCGAGAGCAGTGCCAATATTGTCCTCTGAAAGCGGTTTCCCCGCAGGTCCAATCACATAGGCCCCTTTCGCAACGCACCGGGCCGCGAGGGGTATGTCCGCTGTCACCACGATGTCCCCTGCCTCCACCTGTTCGACAATCCAGTCGTCGGCTGCGTCCATACCCTGCTCAACAACCCGCAGGTTTACGCCGGCGCCCTCAGGGATCCGCATGGGTGCATCGGCTACCAGCGTGACGCCGAGATGGTATCGATGGGCCACCCGGTAGACCTCCCACTTCACCGGACAGGCGTCGGCATCGACAAAAATGTGCAACACACCAAGTCTCCTAGCCCTGCTCCCGGTCAGGGATGATCATCTTCACGCGGCCTACCACTCCACTGGCCAGGCGCACTTTGATACCATGGGGATGAGTGGCGGAGCGGGTGAGAATTTCGAGAACGATTCCTTCGGTCAGCTTGCCGGACCGCTGATCCTGCTTCTGCACGACCTGTACCCGGTCCCCCGGTTTGATGTCTGTCCGTCTCGTCCCGTTCATCGTTCACCTGTGGAGGGCACGGCTGGGAGACCGGGAAAGGAACAATGCGAAAATGTGCCCGGCTACCCACTGCCCACAGACCAAAGAAGTCCGCAGCGCTCCGATCTCCTCCCCTGGTTAACCCCCGCGTAAGCAATATTGTGAAAAACGACTCCTACTCTCTCGCAAACCGCAAAGTTCAAGAGTTTACACCGTCCCCCTCTCTAACTGGGTTTTCAAAGGTGGGGTTTGCGTAATGGCCAAAGTGATTGTTTTCATTTATTTTATAGCCTTTTCCTCCAGATCCTCGCTACGCACATACTGTCCGCACTTTTCGCAATGGAATGACCTTGTTTTGATTCTCTTCATCTGCTGGTTCTTCGCCCTCACGATTCTCGTGGAAGCAGTCATGATCATGTTGCAGATCTCCCTGCAGCGCGGGCATATTTCCATGGCGGGAGTCCTCCTCGATTCGTTACATCCTGTTCGAGAGCCTCCGATGAGTTTCTTTGGCTTCCAGGAAAGTGCGGTCCGTTTGCCAATTCGATTCTACCCCCGCACCGACTTTCTCCCCACAGCCTGCAAGGGGACTAAAGAAGTCTGGCGGGGTCTTATGCCGCATGCACTCCGGCACCACCTTCCTCTACTTGTCACATCGAAAGTAATGAAACGAACCGCGTCCTCTACTCTTACACAGCACCCCCTTTTGTCCCCTTCACCCATGGCCCTCCTTCGGGCCACAGGCGGTCAAAACGATTGCTGTTTGCGAAGGCATTCGCGGTCACGGTCTATGTCCTCGTTGCTATCGTGAAGAAGAGGCTGAAACTGGATGACATGAGCCTCTACACGATTCTACAGATTATGAGTGTGACCCTTTTTGAAAAAGAGCCACTATTTCAAATGCTTGATTCCGGAAGGGGCGCAACCATCGCCCAGACATCATCTAACCAGCTGAATTTATTCGCATGTTAACCGGACACTAGTGGCATCATATATTGCCGATTTTTGAAATGCGTCCTTCGCGAGAAGCGCGTCAAGCACGGACTGATATCTTGAAAATCGTTCTGCATCAGATTTCGATTTCATGGGTCATTCTTTCGTGCTTCAGTGTCCCTTCATGACACGACCCCTTGATTTCCCCTTCCCAAGATGGGAGGGCTCAAATGACAAAACCTCACCTCTCTGTCATAGAGAAATGGGGTCTGGTTCTCCATAGGCAGCACCCTCAGCTGAATGCCAGTAGGCAGTACGCAACATGGAGTAAGCAGGACAACGCCAAAGAACGGTCAGGCTGAGTTACGATAGGGGTGAACTGGTGCCAAGTCTCAAGAATGGAATATTTTTTATTCCTATCAGGGGGTTATGTCAAGGAGTTTGGAGTTTGTCCCCCTTATGGCGCAGCATGAAGCCTCATCCCTTCGATCTCGCCGAAATGGGGGGCCACGGTGAAAACCTCATGGCCTGCCGAAAGGGCTGCCGCCGCAATGACAAGGTCGGAAAGGGGTATGGTTTTGCCCCTTTTTCGGAGAGATGCCGACAGGTCTCCGGCCTTTTCCCACATCTCCCTGGTGATCTCAAGGCAGGGCAGCCTTCCGAGGGCCTCCTTTACCGCCTGGGCCTCCTTTACATTTCTGATCCCCTGAAGGATCTCGGCCAGGACCATCCTCACCATGACGACCCTTCTCTCCATAAGCTGGCCCCTCAGGGCCCTTGCCACATCGCTTTCCGGGCCCCTGAAGAACTCGATCCAAACGCACGTATCAACGATGATCTTTGTGCGTGTCTACTTAGAGGTGAGGGCGATGGAACCGTCCCAATCGGCCGGCAGCCTACTGGGGTCAAGACCATTCATGCGTTCAAGAATGTCCCTGGCGGCGGGATCGTTGGGACGCATAGAGAGGGCCTCCTCGATCTTCTGTCGGGCGCCGTCGAAATCCCTGGAGAGGTAACGTTCAAAGGCCTCTTCATAGGCCCTGTAGTAGGACCCGTCTTCCGGTTCCAGTGGGTCTGAGTTCTCCCCGATCACTTCAAAGACCTTCACGGCCTTGGTCTTCCCCTTCACCTTGATCACATCCAGCACACGGGTCCGGAAAAGACCGGGGGTGAGTTGCTCCAGTGTGAACTCCGAGATCATGAGGTAGGTGTCGTACCGCTTGTTGGCCCCCTCCAGGCGGGATGCGAGATTGACCGCGTCGCCGATCACCGTGTAATCAAAAACCTGATTCGAACCCATATTGCCGACGATCATGGGACCCGTATTGATCCCCACCCGGCAGCGCAGCTCCGGAAGCCCCTTTTCGGCCCAGATCTTCCTGAGCTCCTTCAGGCGTCTCTGCATCAAGAGCCCGGCCCTCACGGCCCTGTCCGCGTGGTCGGGCAGGGGCAGGGGCGCCCCGAACTCGGCCATGACGGCATCCCCTTCGAACTTGTCGATGATGCCTCCCTGGGCCAGCACAATGCCCGTCATCTCCGTGAGGTACTCGTTCAGGAGGTGCACCAGTTGAGCGGGAGACATCTTTTCCGAGATGGTGGTAAACCCGGCGAGGTCTGAGAAGAGTACGCTCATGACCCTTTCCTCGCCGCCCAGCTTCAGGAGTTCCGGGCTGCCGAGCAGGGTATCCACCACCTTCAGCGGCACGTAACGCGAAAAGGCGTTCTTGATAAAGGAACGCTCCCGGCCCACGGCCACCTCCAGTGCCGCCACCAGCCCGAAGAAAACGACGAGCGCACTCCCGCCCACCGTGGCGACGGGGAAGAGCCTGAAGTGGGCGAACTGGAACCAGGTGAGCCCCAGGATTGCGGCAACGACCGCCGTCCCTGTCCCGTACAGGAACCACGACGATCTGGGGATGGCGGAAAACCCCAGGATGAGGCCCAGGATCCAGATGAGGCCCAGTGCCTCCCGGAAGGACCACCGGGCATAGAAGGTGTTGGTGAGCATCCCGTTCAGCATGGCGGCATGAAGGAGGAGCAGGGGGGTGTCGCTCTCGAGGGGCGTGTGCCCGAGGTCTGACGTGCCCACCGAGATGTCGCCGATCAGCACGAACCTGCCTTCAAAGAAATCCGTGAGATTCCCCCGCAGGTCCTTATCCTCCATGGTTCTGAGCAGGCCATCGGCCTCCATCTTCTTGAAGGCCCGATCCCAGGTCTGGGGATAGGGGATGAAGGCGCGGCCCCGTTCGTCGATGGGGATGATCACGTCCTTTTCCAGAAACCCCTCCCGGGTGGCGGGAATCACGATCCTCCGGCCCCATTCGACGACCATCTTCTCAAACGGGACCCTCACGTAATCCAGGAACATGGCGAGGCTGAGGGTGGGGAAGTAGGCGTCTCCGATCCGGAGCAGCATGAGGACATGGCGGTAGACGCCGTCCGGATCGCTATAGGCGCTGATGTGGCCGGAATTGAAGGCCGCCTCTGAGAACTTGTCGCATTGCATGAGTGCCTGCGTGGCATAGTACGGGGAGCCCGTACCCCTCTCTGCGGGCCTTTGTAGGTAGTCGGAGCGGAACCTCTCGTAGGAGAGACCTTCCTCCCATCGGAAGGGGGAGGCCGTGTCCGCATAGGCAAGACCGATGGGGAGGTAGACGCTACCGAGTTGGGCGATGGACTCTGCAAACACCTCGTCCGATTCGGGTTTGCTCGGCCGAGCGAAAATCACATCGTAGGCGACCGCCTCAGCCCCCAGTTGGGCCAGGGCATCGTTTACCCTGGCCACATCCCTCCGGTCCAGGATGTTCTTCCCGAAGAAATCATAGGTCCTGTCGGTGATGGCGACAATGACGATCAGGGGGGATTGCTTCGGTCCCCGGCCGCGCTCCACGGCCTTTCTGTAAAAAAGATCCAGGACCTTGAGGTCGTATTCAGTCCAGACCGTGCCAAGGCCGAACAGAAACAGGGAGACCGCAGCGAGGAGGCCCGCAGTCGACAGGGCCACGAGGCGGAGCAGTCTTCTACTTCTTAACCGTGAACTCATACTGTTTCAGGAGTACGGCCTTCCCGGAAAAAATCTGGAGTTCCTTCACGAACGGGTCGCCCCCTCCCACATCCCCTGCGCC
>JAFGPH010000048.1 GCA_016926135.1 Deltaproteobacteria bacterium | reverse complement strand
TCATCCTGCATCTGGTGCTGCTTATCGCGATCATTTGCTACTGAACATTGCTTTTCCATAGCCGTTTCTATCGAAACCTCCTTTTGATGATCCTCATTCAAACTTCGCCTCCGGGCTCCACCCTTCCCTCCTGCGCTTTTCTCTTGCCCGATTTCTTTCGAGTCTGATCAAGCGCCGAAAACCCAAAACGCCCATACAGGGCATCGCCCCTGCACCCCGGCATGAAGAAACCGGACTCGGCCAGACGCCCTTTCAGGCAGACGCGGAGCACATCCTCCGCGGGGCCCGATATCCCCGCGATCACTTCAATCCCCGATGCGGTGAGCATGCGAAAGAAAGACATGGATATGGCGCCGCAAATGAGGACATTAACATCAAGGCCCTGGATTCGCAAACATCGTCGCGAAATCTGCTGCTCGTCCAGGTAGATCTCAAGCCTTGAGACCTCGCTCCGGTCTTCCACATCCACAACCAGGAGCCTCGATGCCGTGTCCAGCAGCGGCGATACCTTGTCTTCCCAGACCGGGATGGCTATCCTCATGAGAGATGACCCCGTTAATCCTCCTCCATTCTCTTGATCTTCTCCTGGATGGCCTCCATCTTTTGCATAAGATCCCGGGCCTCTTCTTTCAGGGCTGCCAAGTCCTGCCGCATTTCCGGTCTGCCCGGTGGGTTGGCCCCGGATGGAGCAGTGTCTCCCGTTCCGGTCGCAAAGCCTCTACCCATGCCGCGCCCCATGCCCATACCGCGTCCCATCCCTCTGCCTCCACCACGACCCATGCCTGCCCCGCCCCCTCTTCCGCCCATTCCATAGTGATCGGGCACATTGGGTGCCGTGGAGGCCTTCAGGCGGCCGCTCTTGAAATCTTCCACCGCCTGCCTGACGGTTTCCACCTGTCCCAGGATCAGATCTATACCCGCGGCGGACAACGTCCTCACCGCGTTGGGCCCGCAGTTTCCCGTGATCACCACCTTGGCTCCTTGATTGATCACGAACTGGGCGGACTGAATCCCCGCCCCTCCCCCCAGCGACATGCTCTGATTCTCGTGGGCTTCGTACGACATGTCATCGGTTTCCACAAAAATGAAGTACGCACACCGTCCAAAGCGAGGGTCAATCGGGGAATCCAAATGGTTTCCTGTGGAGCTGACAACAACTTTCATCACTGATCTCCTTCTTTTTTCCTTCTCGCGCTCATCCCCGCGTGAATGAGGCAAGTTACAGTGTTCATCCCGGTCGCGGGAGGTACGGCCGACCATTCCGGGGTGATATTCCTACATCCAATGCCCCTCCACGTTTGCCTCGGTAGCGGCCCTATATTTCCCGTCCAGGTAGTCCCGTATCGCATCGGCAACCTTGCCCTTCACACCGATCACCACCCCGATCCCTGCCGCCTGCAAGACCCGGAATGCCTTGGGTCCGCAGTTTCCCGTGAGGACCACATCCGGTTTGTGGGAGAGAATGTTCTGAGCGGCTTGGATGCCTGCGCCCTGAGGCAGGTCCAGGCTTTGCGCGTTCTCGACCACCTGAGAAGACATCGTTTCCGTGTCGATCAAAAGGAATCTGGGGGCCCTGCCGAACCTGGAATCCACCTCCTCATCTATGCCCTTGCCCTGGGTCGTAACAGCAATCCGCATTTCACTTACCCCCTGAAGGCCAAATACCCTGCTTTGATGCCAGGCAGGAGCTCCGGCGAAAAGGGACGGCCGGAGCCCCTGGAAAAAGAGTTAAACAAAGGAGTTTGAATCATGGCGGTCAACTCGATGACTGAGCATATTCCATGCCAGGAGACAGCCCACTCGAGATGTTCGAGGTAAGGGGCTGAATTGCAGAGATAAAAGGGGAGGAACCCCTACCTGAAAAAAATAGATTCGCATCTGCCGTTTTCAATACTGCAATTATGGAAACTTTTAGCATTGCATAATTGCATGCCCTATGGGATTGATAAGTGGTCCCATTTCCCTTATCATGATCCCCATGGATGAAACCCTGCAACACCTTCTCATGGGAACTGCGGTCCTGACCGCGCTCGTCCTCATCTGGTTTCTCGTCTACTACTGGCTTTCCCCCCATGTGGACGACCCGGACGGCCACGCCCGCATCACCGGCTCTTGCGGGGATACCATGGAAATCTCTTTGAAGTTTAAGAGAGGAAGGGTAACAGAGAGCGCATACTGGACCGACGGATGCGCTTACAGCCTGAACTGTGTCTGTGCGGCGGCCGAACTTGCAAAGGGCAGGACACCGGACGAGCTTATCGAGATCGACACTGAGACGATCCGGCGGTCTGTAGGAGACCTCCCGCGAGACCAGATACACTGCGCTGCGCTCAGCGCAGAAACCCTCTATGCAGCCTTGGAGGATCACATGCTGAAGCAACGGAAGGAAGAGTGAGCGGGCCGTCAGCCCGCTCGAAGCCGTCCACCATCACCGCCCATGGCACTGACATCCTCTGCCTTGCTGGCCCATTCCTCCTGGCTGCCCAGACCTGAACTCTCGGTGTGGCTCACAAGAAAAAGCAGACCTATCACGGATAGAATAAGTGCCGACAGTGTGAATCTCCTCATTCGTGCCTGCCTCCTTTCACGGTAAAAAGAAACGCTTAGTCAAAGCTCATTTCATTCGCTGGCCATGCCCAGATCCAAATCTGGCCTACAGGATCAGAATTCTACGCTCAATCGCACCCCGAAGACCCACCCCTTGCGGTCATCCCCTTCATGGTAGCGGTCTGCCATATACTGCACATCTGCGGTTGCGGCAAGGAACTCATTGAACACACAGCGGTAGTAAGCCTCAAATGCATGACTCCTGTCGATATCCTGGTTGCCCTTGCTGAGGCGGGCGTATCCGATGCCGATATTGTCCTTCTCCCTGCCCCACCCTTTGCCTTTGACATCGATCCCCCCGGAGTGGAGGTTCTTCCAGACCACAACCGCATCGTCCTTTCCCCAACCAAAGCGAACCCACGCCCCGAAGACATCTCCCAGTTCCTGGTCAAGGGAAACGATGATTGCCTTCTGTGCTTCCTTGTTCTCCTGGAGCGTGTCCAGGAAGTCCTTGCTGGTGGTGGCGAAGACCACCCGGTAGTTGCCCTCGCCCAGGCCGGTCTTCGGGTGATAGCCAAGCTGGGCCGCGTAGTAATGGTAGGAAATCCCGTCGTCATTCTCCCCTACGCCCATGGCCACCCCTTTGGCCGAAAAGGAGCCTAATTCCCATTCCACCGCGCCGCCCGCGTCATAGGAGGGTGCAAAACCGTTGGGGGCATTCACCAGGGCCTCGTTCATGAACTGGGTGAACTCGTCGTTGGCGTGGGCGTTTTCATCCACGTAGTCTGTTGCGTCGATGATCCCGCCGGTAATTCCCAGGGCATGATCCTCGCTGAATCGGAAGGTGTGCTTGTACCAGACCGTCAGCAGGTAATCCCGGTTCCGTCCGTTGATATCCTTGACATCGTCTTCCAGGTCCGCGGCCCACGGGGACAGCGCAAAAGACGGTTTCTCGGGGTCCGTCGGTTTCAGGGCGTTGCCCGCCCCTAAACCGAGTTTGACGAAAACTTCGTCCCCGTCCGTGGGTCTGAAGCTCACCTCCGGCTGAAACGCGGCCCCTCCCCTCCCCGTGCTTTCAAAATCGGGATCATCGTGATCCACACTCCGGTACTGACAGGCCCCGGCCATGACGCCGCCGACGGAGAGCTTTTCGTTGATGTCATAGGCCCAGCCGGTTCCCGTGAAACCCGCGGTCCATATCATTGCAGGCAAGACAAACAAACTCCACTTCATCCAACCCCTCATCGACGCTTTCCTCCGTGCTTCTGTGTCGTCTTCTCAGACGCAATTTTCCGTTTCAGGTCTTTCTTCTTTGCTGAACCTCCGGCACTCACCGGACAAGGAGCACGAGCCGCTTCCGCACCCGCAGTCCTGATTCTTGTGCGCAAGGGTCCGGTACAGGGAGCGGCCGGCCAGAACAGCCACCGTCGCCACAATCAGGATCACAACGATCGTTTCACCCATGGGAACCCTCCTATCCGACACCGATGCCGAGCAGAGTCCCCGACTGGTAGACAAACACCGTCAGGACATAGGCCAAAACCGTGAGCCCTCCTAACTGGAACAAAGCCCATCGCCACGAATTGCTCTCTCTCCTCGTAATGGCGATCGTGGCCATGCAGGGCGCGCTGATGAGGCAGAAGAGCATGATGCAGAAACCCGTCAACGGGGAGTAGTTGTTCTGCAGTTTTTCCCTCAGGGTGTCGGATGCCCCATCCTCTTCCCCCACGGAATAGACGATCCCCATCTGGGCCACGAAGACCTCCTTGGCGGCAAAGGCGCCGATCAGGGCCGTGCCGATCCTCCAGTCGAATCCCATGGGCTTGAGAAGGGGTTCCATGGCACGCCCGATGCGGCCGGCAATGCTGTGGAGAAGCGCCGCCTCGGCCTCTTCATGATCCACGTCAGCAAGGCGTTCGGCCTTTTCCTCCTGGGCCGTGTTCCGGCTCTCAATGGCCTGCCTTGCCTTCTCGATACGCGCGAACTCCTCCTCGGGCAAACCGGGGAAGGTGGTCATCGCCCACAGGAGGATGGAGATGCCGAGGATGACGGTCCCCGCCTTCTTCAGATAGAGCCAGCCCCGTTCCCACATGTGGATCAGTACGCCCTTGAGCGTCGGCATCCGGTAAGGCGGCAGCTCCATCACAAAGGGAACGGACTCCCCCTTCAGGATCGTGCTGCGAAGAAGCTTCGCGCTTAGGACGGCGAGAAGGATGCCGGTGACATAGATGACCCAGAGCATGGGCGCGTGCCACACCTGCGGGAAGAAGGCCGGGATGATGAGCGCGTAAATCGGCAGCCGGGCACCGCAGCTCATGAGCGGGATCACGAGCATGGTCGTCAACCTGTCTCGCCGGTTCTCCAGGGTCCGGGTGGCCATGATCGCGGGGACGGAGCATCCGAACCCGATCAGCATGGGAATGAAGCTCTTCCCGTGCAGCCCGATCTTGTGCATCAGCCGGTCCATGATGAATGCCGCTCTAGCCATGTACCCGGAATTTTCGAGAATCGCGATAGCCAGGAAAAGCAGCAGGATATTGGGCAGGAACACGATAACCCCGCCGACTCCTCCGATGATACCGTCCACGAGGAGCGACTTCAGCAGGCTTTCCGAACCTTCCGGCCACCAGCCTTCGACCACCCCGCCCAGCCAGCCGAAGACGACCTCGATCCATCCCATGGGCGGATCTCCCAGGGTGAAGGTCAGTTGAAAAACCAGGTACATCAATCCCAGAAATATGGGGAGGCCGAGAACGCGGTTGGTGACCACCGAGTCGATCCGGTCCGAGATCGTGTGGCGGATTTCAATGGTGGAACGCACGGCCTCCTGGCAGGCGCCCGAGATAAATCCATACCTGCGGCCGGCGATAGCGGTTTCAGGGGACTCACCGAGCACCTTCTCGATATGCGCAGTGCTCTTCTCGATCTGATCCTGGACCTCGGGGGACACCACCCCGGCCCGGAGTTCCCCGTCGTTCTCGAGAAGCTTCACGGCCAGCCACCGCGCGTTGTATTTCCCGGTGACCGCGCCGTTGCCTTTGACGAGGGACTCGATCTTGGCGATTTCATCCTCCACCTCGCGGCCATAGTTCATCACCGGGGCCTTCTGGCGAGGTCCTCGAATGCTCGCCCTGGCGGAAACGGCCCCTCCGGGCGCCCTTTCGCCGTTGCCTTTTCCCTTCGGGACACCCTGTGTTGCAGTCAGCGTGACGGCGTCGAGAAGTTCCTTCATCCCGATCCCCTTGTGCCCGACGGTCTGCACTATACGGGCGCCGAAAAATCCGGAGAGCTTTTCAATGTCAAATTCGTGCCCATGGGCCTTGGCCTCATCGCTCATGTTGAACGCCAGCACCAGAGGCACGCCGAGTTCCATCAGTTGAACCGCCAGGTAGAGGTTCCTTTCGAGATTGGAGGCGTCGACGATGTGAACAACCACGTCCGGCCTTTCCTCGATGACAAAGTTCCTGGCCACCCGCTCCTCCTCCGAATAGGCGGTCAGGCTGTAGGTGCCCGGCAGGTCGACGATCTGCAACTCAAGATCGCCATGTCGGCGGTAGCCTTCCTTCCGCTCCACCGTCACACCGGGATAGTTCCCCACATGCTGGCGAGCGCCGGTCAACTGATTGAATATGGTGGTCTTCCCGGAATTCGGGTTGCCCGCAAGGGCGACTACGATTTGAGGTTTCATGGTCTCTTCTTGTCCTTTCGTTCTATTCTCGTTAGCTTTTTTAGCCATAACAGATCTATTTAGGCATACCTAAACTTAGTGGCAAAAAAAATTACGCGACCATGATCTTCTGGGCCATCCCCCGTCCCATCATGATCCGACTGCCCTTCACCGCGATGAGAAACGGTCCGCGCATGGAATTCCGGAGTACCTCGATCTCCACGCCCGGCACCAGTCCCATGGAGGCCAACCGGCCCTGAAGCCCGCATCCCGCGTCCACGGCGAGTAGTCTCACTCGCCTTCCCGCCCCCACCATCGCTAATGGCATAGCCTACACCTCCCGAAGCCTTCCGACCGCCGGCTACATAGGATCCACCTCGATCCCCCCGGCCTCCTCTTTCCGCAAAGACAGATGATACCCTTTCACCTTGACGTCAATGGGGTCCCCAAGCGGCGCCACGCGCTCCACTTCCACCACGGCCCCGGGCGTGACCCCCATTTCAAGAATCCTCTTGTTGGTT
>JAFGPH010000349.1 GCA_016926135.1 Deltaproteobacteria bacterium | reverse complement strand
AAGGAACCGGCCACCATGCGGACGCCGATCTCGCCGGCCGTGGAAAGGGTGAGAAAGAAGCCGGTTCCCGAGATCCCCGCGCGGCGTCCAAAGCCGTCCAGGAAGAAGAAGACCAAGGCGTAGCTGCTGTAAAGGAGCAACATGGAGAGGAGAAGACAGAGGATGAGGCCGTTCCGGAGATCGCCCAGAATTTCTTCCTTTTGCAGGCTTCCCAGGGGTTTCCCGGTCCCCGAGATCGGCGTCGAACCCCTGGCCAGGTGAACGAGAGGGAAGACAAGGGCCGTGATGCCTGCAAAAAGGAGCAACACCCGGGTGAAGCCCCCGAGTCCCTGGGTCAGAAAGGGCAGGAGGGGCGGAATCATGGTGTTGGGGATCAGGACAATGATGGACAGGAATCCAAAGAACTGGGCGCTTCTTTCCGCGGGAATGTGATCGACCGTTATGGTCATCAGGGCGGCGCCGAGGAGTACGAAGGCGAGACCGTGCAACGATCGCACGAGGAGCATTCCCCAGAACCCCATCGCAAGGCTGTAAGCGCACAGGGCGGCGATAAGCATGATCGTTCCTGTGAACATGGTGCGATATGCGTTGCCTCTGTGGAGGAAGGGGATGATGAGCGGCCTCATGACCAGGGAGACGGCGGAGAAGCCGGCAATGAGGATGCCGAACCATCTCGGGTCGATGGGCAGGGTGCTCAGGTACTGGTAGTAGAAGAAGAACACGGAGATGTTGGCATAGGCCAGAAAAGTGGCTCCGAAAAGGAAGAGGATCTCTCTGCTCCACAGGGACTTGGAAGAAGACATCGCGGAGGGCTCCCTTCAGAAATCCCCGGGCGTGGTTGTTGTGTCTGCATCCGGAAGATCCCCCAGAAGTCGAAACAGCAGGTTCCCGGCAACCAGCCTCCGATAGGAGGCTGTGGCCCGCACATCGTCTATGGGAGAAACGGCCTCTCGGGCGAGCAAAGCCGCCTCCTTCAAGGTGCCGACGTTCAATGGCCTTCCCACAAGGGACGATTCGACGGTCTCTGAGGTGACAACCGTCGGGCCCACGCTTCCCCAGGCAAGGCGCGCCTCCTGGATGAGGCCTTTTTCTGAGATTTGAAGCAAGGCGGCCAGGCTCACCACCGCGATGGCAAGGGCCTTCCTCTGGCCCACCTTCTCGAAGCGGTTCACACTGTAGGTCGGTTTCTTCCTGAGCCACACCCCGGCCACGATCTCGCCTTCGGAAAGTTCTGTGCGGCCGGGACCGTGGATGAAATCCTCGACAGGAACCTGCCGGGATGAATCCCTCCGCATGATCTCCAGGTGGGCTCCGAGGACATAGAGGGCAGGCAGCGTATCCCCCGCAGGTGAGGCCGTGACGATATTGCCTCCGATGGTACCCATATTCCGGACGAGCGGGGAGCCCAGGATCCTCAGGGCCTTGCCCAGGACGGGAAAATGGGTGCGGAGGAGAGGATCGGCCAGGAGGCTGCTGTGGGTGCTGCATGCGCCGATGAACACCCTGTCCCCGTCTTCCCGGAGGCCCTTGAGATCACGGATCCTTTCCAGACAGACCAGGGAGGAAGGAAAAGCGAGGCCCTTTCTGATCCTGACGAGGAGGTCGGTTCCGCCGGCATAAACGACGGCCCCGGGATTCTTCGAACGGATCTCCCACAGTTCGTCCAGGGTACGGGGGAGAAAGACAGGTCTCATCCTGAAGACTCCTCCGTTTTGCGGGAAGTCGCTTCGATGGCATCCACGATCTTCTGATAGCCGGTGCACCGGCAGAGATTGCCGCTGACGGCCTCCCGTATCTCTTCACGCGAGGGCCGGGGGTTGCGCTCCAGGAGGTTCAGGCCTGTCAGGACCATCCCGGGCGTGCAGAAGCCGCACTGCACGGCCCCGTGGTTCACAAAGGACTCCTGAAGGGGGTGGAGTCCGGTCTCGCCGGAGATGCCTTCTATGGTCGTGACCCTCCGTCCCTCCAGCTGGGCGGCCAGCATCAGACAGGACAGACGGCCCTCCCCGTCCACCAGAATGGCGCAGGACCCGCACTCCCCGGAGCCGCACGACTCCTTGGCGCCGGTCAACCCCAGGTCTTCCCGGAGCAGGTCGATCACCCTGCGGTCGGGGGGGACGTCGATTTCTCTGTGTTGCCCGTTCAATGAGAATTGAATCCTCATGGTGATTTCCCCTCAAGGGTTGTAAGAAGGCTCAGTCGTTACCAACCGTCCTGCAATCCCCTTGTCATGCCGGACTCGATCCCCCGGTGAACGCGGGATCTTCGACCGGCATCCAGAAAGAGGCCGGATTCCGGTCTTCGCCGGACGGCAGTAAGGACGATTTTGAGACGGCTAACCAATGTTCGGTACCGGGCATGGCGTACCATCGGCTTCGTCCCCTTTGTCTCTGATCGCCGTCAGCACCCGCTCCGGCGTGAAAGGGGCCGCGCCCGGCCTGATCCCGCAGGCATCGGCCAGGGCGTTGGCCACGGCGGGCAGAGGCCCGTCGGTGGCCACTTCGCCGGCCCCCTTGAGGCCGAAGGGTCCGCTCGGCTCATGGAGTTCCACCGGCCGGGAGTCCATGTCAGGCACGTCGAGCGCGGTAGGAATGATATAGGTGCTCAGGTCCGGAGTCTCGATTCTCCCCTTGGATGCAGTGAATTGTTCCATCAGGGCATAGCCCAGGCTCTGGGCAATGCCGCCTTGAATCTGCTGCTCGAAGAGTTGGGGGTTCAGAATCCTCCCGCATTCCGTGACTGCCACGTACCTCCAAACCTGTATTTCCCCGGTCAGGCGGTCCACCTCTACGCAGGCAAGGTGTGCAGCGTAAGAAAACAGGAGGTGGGGAAACCCATGAAGCCTCACATCCGGATGAACGGGTAGGTTCTCCCTGGCCACCGGCGCCCGGAAGCGACAGGTAGCCATCCTTTCCGTTTCGGCCAGCCTCCGGGCAAGATCCCGTAAGGGGAGATCCCTCCCGGTGGGGAGGTGTCTGATCGCGCCCGGCACGAGGGCCATGTCCTCCCTGCCTGGGGCCATGAGGAGATCCGCCGCCCGGTCGAGGAGCCGCCCTTTCAGAATCTCTGCAGCGCCGATGATGGCGTTTCCGAAGGTATAGGTCGTGCGGCTCGCGGACGAGGAACCGGACGGCAGGGTCCTGCTCGTGTCCGGAAGGACTGCCTCCATGTGCATCAGGTCCTGGCCGAGAATCTGGCCGGCTATCTGGAGGTAGGTGGTCACATTTCCCTGCCCCATGTCTACCACCCCGCAAAAGACCCGAAACATCCCATCCCCGGTCAGCTCGATCTTGGCATTGCCCGTGTCGGGGACCACGGGCCCGTACCCCATGCCGTGCATAACGGATGCCATCCCCACTCCCCTGGACTTGAAAGGCCCGGCCGCACCCTTCCATGCCTGCCTGTCCCGCCAGAGGGGATGATCCTTCAGCGATTCCAAGCATTCGAGGATACCCGTGGAACCGGTCAGAGAAACGCCGACCGGGTTTCTGTCGCCCCGCCGGACGGCGTTCCGGAGGCGGATCTCCAGTGGGGAGATTCCCAGCCGCTCTGCGGCCATGTCCACCACCTGCTCCATGGCGGCGTTCACCTGGGGGACCCCGAAACCCCGGAAGGCCCCGCCGATGGGATTGTTGGTGTACGCGACCCGGGCCTTGAGAGAGGCGTTGGGGATCCGGTAGGGGCCGCCTGCGTGCTCCAGTCCCAGTGCCATGACAACCCCTCCGAGGTGGTCGTAGGGGCCTGTATCGAAGTTGGCTGTTGCTTCCAGGGCGTGGAAGGCGCCGTCTTTCCTGACGCCGAGACGATAGAAGAGACGGGCGGGGTGGCGTTTCACGCTGGCAAGGAAGCTCTCCTCGCGGCTCCACCACATCTTGACGGGTTTGCCCGGTACGTGGAGCGCGGCAAGTCCCAGGAGACTCTGGACCGTGATCCCGTCCTTGCCGCCAAAGGCGCCACCGCAATAGGGGGCCAGGATGCGGATGTTCTCGGGATCCAGACCGAGGGCTTCCGCCACTTCGGCGCGATCCCGAAAGGGGGTCTGGGTGGAGGCTGTAATCTCCAGGGTTCCGTCCTCCCCGCAGAGGGCCCATCCCGCCTCCGTTTCCAGATAGGCATGCTCCTGCCGGGGCGTCTCGAACCTCAGCTCCACCACGAGATCACACTCGTCAAAAGCGGCGGCGCCCAAGCCTTTCTCGATGCTCCCCTCCAACAGCAGGTTGCCGCCGGGGTGCCTTTCATGGATGAGGGGAGCTCCGTCACGGAGAGCTTCTTCAGGATCGAAAACCGCCTCCAGGGGCTCCAGTTCCAGGGTGATCCGCTCCATTGCACGGGAGAGGATGGCCTTGTCCTCCGCCACCACGAGGGCCACGGGATCGCCGGCGTGTCTCACCTTGTCATCGGCCAATACCGGCTGGTCTTTTCGAATCACGCCCTGGCGGTTGGTTCCCTTCACATCCCTGTGGGTCAGGACGGCGAGGACGCCCGGAATTTTCAAGGCCTCTTCATCATGAATGCCGCGAATCCTCCCGTGGGGAATTCCCGCTCGCTTGACCCCGGCCCAGAGCATGCCCGGAGACCGGTAATCGGCCGCGTACTCCTCTTTCCCCGTCACCTTGGTGCGGGCGTCCACCCTGGGAATGGATTTACCGATTTCAAGAATAGGACCGCTCATCTGACATTTATCATCGATCATTTATCATCTATCATTGAGCATTGATCATTGAGGATGGATCGTTGAGCACCATTCAATAGACATCTGTCACAGAAGAATGAGCAATGTCAAATGATCAATGATCAATGATCAATGATAAGGCCTCCACCAAGGCCTCCATGGCATCCATCCTGGAGACGGTGATCCGGATGTAGTTGGGAAAGCGAAAACCGGTCATGGTGCGAACCATGACTCCTCGGGCCATGAGCTTGCGATAGGCCAGGGTGTCGCTCATGGGAAGTCTCACCATCAGAAAATTACCCTCGCCGCACACCATGGGAAGACCCATACGGCCGAGTTCCCGGGTGAGAAAGGCCTTGCCCTCGCGGACCATGTCCCGGGTGCGGGGAATGTGGCCCGTGTCATCCAGAGCGGCCAGGGCCGCCTCCTGGGCCAGGCTGTTCACGGAGTAAACCACACAGGTTCGGCGGATGATGTTGACCACCTCCAGGTCACCTACCAGATAGCCGATGCGGAGCCCGGCAAGGGCGTACATCTTCGAGAACGTGCGAAACAGGACCAGATTCGGGTATTCCCTGAGCAGGGAGATGCCGTCCGGAAAATCGCTTTTCTCCACAAACTCGACGTAGGCTTCGTCGACCACTACGATCTGGCGGCCCCCCACGGCATCCAGAAAGCGCCTCAATCGATCCGTGTTCCAATAGGTGCCTGTTGGGTTGTTCGGGTTGCAGATGAACAGGATCTTGGTGCGTTCGTCGATCCGGTCCAACATGCCCTCGTCATCGAATTCGAAATCCCGAAGAGGGACCAGGCGTGCCTCGAAGCCCGAGAACTCGGCGACCCATTCATATACGGCAAAGGTCTTGTCGGCGGTGATGATGTTGTCCCCCTCCTGGCAGAAGGCCTTGATCACGAAGGTGATCACTTCGTTGGCGCCGTTCCCGACCAGGAACTGATCCGGATGGAGGCCGTACTTCTCCGCGAGTCTGCCTCGAAGGTAGTGGGCGTCGCCGCTGGGGTAGACGGAGGCTTTGGGTGGAGGAAAACGTCGGATCACCTCCCCGGCTGCCGGTGGCGGGCCCAATGGGTTTTCATTGTTGTTCAGGCGGAAGAGCCGGGAACAACCGTAGAGCTTCTTGAGTTCTTCATCGGGCTTGCTCGGGATGTAAGCCTCGAAGCGCTTGATGTACTCCGGGACGAGTCTATCTAAGGGAGGGGCATTCATGAAAGGCCGACTCCCCATTGAAACAGAATCATGTCCCCTTCCCCCCTGTAGGGAATGACCGCCCTGGGAGTGAATCCGTTCCGGAGAAGTTCCGGCGTGAAATCGGCCTGCCAGGGTACCCCCAGGTCCATCATGAAGAAGACGTTGCGTATGGATTCCTTTTCGAAGAGTTTCAGATGGCTGACGAGATTCTCCGCCGCGTCCTTCCCGGAACGCAACGGGTAAAGGAGCACGCGTTTCTGGGTCCGATCGAATTCGGCCGAGAGGACGGAATAGGGATTCCTGGTTTCCCCCACATCCTTCGCGAGCAGGATCTCCCTTGGAAAAACCAGCCGTTCATACTCCCGGCGCAGAAAGCCTTCCATCTCCGGGTGACACCACGAGGATGTCCCCAGGTCTTCGCGCATCTGCCTGAAATAGGCCGTGTGGGGTGTGCCCGCCCCCTTTTCATCGAAGAAGGTGATGGTCCCCAGGATCTCGAAGTGTTCCTTGGGGAGTTCATCCGTGGCCAGGAGGCTGAATAGGACGACTGCGCGGGTCTTTGCAATGGCGCCGATACATGCCTCCAGGAGGGCTTCAGCCATGGGAGAGCCGGGATCCTGACCGAAAAGGAACGGCCCGAAAAACTCCACGGTCTTCTCGCTCGTCCAGTGCCAGAGGATTCCCCCTCCTACCTGGCCGCCGGGTCCAAGGGCCAGTCCCGCCTCGACTTCACCTCCAGCCACCATGTCCACCACCTTCCCGGGGAATCGGAAGGCCATGGGAAAAAGCGACTGGGGGTAATGGGTATTGAGCAGGTGGACAAAAAGCTTCAGCATTGCCGGTTCAGGCCTTTTCACCGAGAATCGGTCCAGGGGTCTAGCGGGGGGAAGTGCAGCCGCCTCAAGGGCGGGATAGGCCTTTTCTTTGATGAGGGTCAGCAGCATTCCCCGACCGGGTTCCATCTGCACATGGAGACGATCCACGAACCGGGAGGCGATGAGCAGTCCCATTTGCTCCAGACTGGTCTCGTCCTCGGGGGAGATCGTCGCCGTGAGGTTGAAGAGTCGCATGTTGAAATCCTTCACGGCGCAGGAGAATTCGGTTTGCACGTAGTAATGCCCGCTGGAACTTCTGATCTCCAGTCCCTGGTCCGACGATCCGATGCGGCAGAGATAGGAGAAGATCTCCTCCGTGGCAAGGGTGAGGGCCATGGCCTCTTTCTGTTCAAGCCCCAGTGCGAGCGCGCCTCTTTCGACAAAGGAAGTGGACAGGGGCAGAAAGGCCATGTCCGTAAACACACGCATGCTCAGGATTCGCTCGGCGTCTTTCTTCAAGGCATCCTCCCAAAAGGTCAAACACTGGAGTGTTGGAGTATTGGAGCAATGGAGTGGTGAGAGGAGTGCAACCCTGCCGTTTGTTGTAACGCAGCACTCCAGTAATCCATCACTCCATTACCCCATGTCTTCATGGCCAGTCCTCATGTGAATTCGATCACCATCCCGTCATAGGCCATGGAGACATGGAATGCAATGCCTTCGTTCAGCAGAGAGGCCAGTCTTTTTGTGTCTGCCAGGAATTTCTTCAGATCCTGATCGGGCGAGACCGGTTCCATATGGTAGAGACAGAGATGCTTCACCCGGGCCTTCTGGGCGAGTTCCACCCCGAGCAGGTTGTTGGAATGGCCCCAGTCCTGCTTGACCGTGATCGCGTCTATAAAGGTGTACTGGGCGTCGAAGATGAGGAGATCGGCGCCCCTGATGAAATCCAGGAAAGGTCTGGCTTCCTCATCGCTTTCGTAACTGTGCTCGGAGTCCGTGGAATAGACGATCGTCCGGCCGTTTCTCTCAAAGCGGTACCCATAGGACCGGCCGGGATGACGTTGTTCTATTGCCGTTACCGTGAATCCCCGGACTTCGTAGGATTCACCCGGTGTGAGGGTGACAAAGCGGATATGAGCAGCCAGTTCCTTCAGTCGAACGGGAAAAAAGGGAGGGGACTGCTGCAGGGAAAAGGCCTCTTCCATTTCCTGGTGACAACCGTACAGGACAATCTCACATCCCTTGATATAGGCGGGGACAAAGAACGGGAAGCCCTGGATGTGATCCCAGTGGAGGTGGGAGAGGAAGATGTGAAAGGTCCTTGAAACAGGGGGGCCGCACGTTCTCATGGTGTGATGGCCAAAGCCCCGGAGACCCGAACCCGCATCACACAACAGGATGTCTTCCCCTTCCTGTATCTCCACACAAGGTGTGCTGGTCCCGTATGTTCCCCTTGCCCAGAAGGGAAGCTCCCCGTCCATGAAGGCGTCGATCTCCGCTTCGGGGGAAAGGCCCCTCTTCAGGGCTGTCCGTAAGGCAAAGGAGATCTTCTCCCTGATCGCTTGTTCGGTCAGGGACGCTGGAAGTGAGCCGCGGGTACCCCAGAAACGCACCAGCATGGCGTGTATTCCTTCTTCTTGTTCTCACCACAGAGACACGGAGATCACATAGTCCCCTCTGTCCCTCTCCACTCTAATGGCGGTACTCGTATGAGTTGCCCAATGCAGGCCGTCGGCCGCAACTCATCTTGCTCCATTGCCGTTTACCGGCCCCAATGTTGGAGTTTTTCCCGTTGCAGGGACGAACTCCAATTCAGGCACGCCCGTCGGGGGTGCTTGTGAAAAACGCAGGATCCGGGACCCGTCTTAGACGCATGCCTGAAATCGTTGCGCCCTGGACGACCACCTCCCGGGCCGGCCCTTTGTGGTGGATGGTTCCATGGGCGGCCCTAGAATATGTTACGTTATTTATGGGACACGACACCAAGGACGCAAGCAGTATAAGGAAAGGGGCTTCTGCTGTCAAACCCTTAGAGGACCTGAATCGCCTCGGGCGGGCAGTACACCTCCACCTCCCGACGAAGAGACAGAGGGGGGCAGGAAGTGCTGTCGGTCGAGAACAGGATGTTGAGAGGAACTCCGATGTCGAGGGTGAGAAGGGTCTGGTTGCCTTCGTCGGCAAGCCGCACAATAACCCCCCTCATGCAGTTCTGCAACGGCTTCGGGTCGCCTTGTCCCAGGATCTTGATCTTCGTGGGATTCAGGGACAAAGTCACGTCACCGCTTCTGTGCGCCTCCACCACGAGGCGCACCCTGTCTTCCAGGAGGCAGATCTCCCTGCCCCTGCCGTCCATGCTGATGTGCCCTTTGAAGATGTTTCCGAATGCGGAGTTGACCAGGCGTCCCTCGAAAAGGCTGATCACCCTGTGAGAGAGCCTGGATGCCTGGCCGGGGTCGTGTGAGGTGAAAACCAGGGAAATGTCTTTCCGGGCGTTGATATCTCTCATGATTCGCTCGATGGCCTTCTGGCTGGTCGTGTCCACATTGGATGTCGGTTCGTCGAAGAAGATCACCTTGGGGGAACAGGCCAGGGCGCGGGCGATGGCTATCCTCTGGGTCTCGCCGCCGGAGAGCTTGTGGGCAGGGGCATTCAGGAAGTCCCTCATGCCCACCAGGTCGAGACACTCATCGACGGCCCTTTCTCTCTCCTCCCTGGAGATACCGCGGAGCTTGAGGCCCAGTGCAACGTTCTTCCAGACCGTAGTGCTGAAAAGGATAGGATTCTGCGGCACCATCACGATCTCCCGGCGCAGGGCTGTCAGGTTGTTCCGCCCAGGAGCCACCTTCCTGCCTTCATACATGATCTCTCCGGATGTCGGAGGGGCGAGAAAACTCAGGATCTCGAGAAGGGTGGTTTTCCCTGAACCGTTTGGCCCCTGGAGGGAATAGATGAGACCCTTTTCAAGACCGAGCGAGGGCAGGTCCAGCACGGTCCTGTT
>JAFGPH010000348.1 GCA_016926135.1 Deltaproteobacteria bacterium | reverse complement strand
GGGAGGCGCGGGTGGCCGACGGAACGATCTACCTTTACTTCGAAAACAAGGACGATATCCTCATCTCCCTGTTTGAGGAGCAGATGAAGGGAGTCCTGGAGAATATGGTCCAGGAGGTCTCCGGGGAAAAGGACGCGGTCAAAAAGATCGAGAAGTTCGCACTCACCCACCTCCGCCTGATCGAACTCAACAAGAACATGGCGGAGATCATCCAGGTGGAGTTGAGGCAGAGCAGTAAGTTCATGAAGGAGTACAAGAACGAGAGGTTTTTGCAGTACCTCAACCTGATCGGGGACATTATTCGCGAGGGACAGGAGACAGGAATCATCCGCAAGAGCGTCATCCCGGACATTGCCAAGCGGGCTTTCTTCGGCGCCCTGGATGAAATGAGCCGGTTCTGGGTATTGTCAAGCCACAAGAAGTACGATATTGAAACGGCAGCCAAACAGATCAGTGCGTATTTCCTGTATGGCTTGACCCGGGATCCGGGCCGCTCGCTTACGGACAGTTGAGGTTCTACCCAAGGATACGAATCGGGTGTGTGCCCACATAGCTAAATTGTAGCTTTATTCCCTTGACATCCCGTCAAGACTCTGTTTCAATACGGACATATTGCGCATGAAAAGACGAAATATGGGGGAGCCTCCGGACAGGTTTCGGGCTCAGGGGTTTTATTGAAAGGAGGAGGGGAAAGTGAATATTATCGTTTGCATCAAACAGGTTCCGGATACGGAAGCCCAGATCAAGATCGCGCCCGACGGCAAGTCCGTCGTGAAGGAAGGCATTAAATGGGTGATGAACCCCTATGATGAATTCGGTGTCGAAGAGGCACTCCGCATCAAGGAGAAGCTGAAGGGAGAAGTGACCGTGATCGGCCTCGGACCCAAGCGGGTCGCGGAATCCATCCGCACGGCCCTTGCCATGGGCGCGGACAAGGGCATCCTGATCAGCGATCCGGCCCTGGAGGGGAGTGACGCCATCGCCACCGCTAAGGCCCTTGCCGCGGCGATCAAGGGGCTCCAGTACGATCTCATCTTTACCGGTCAGCGGGGCGTGGATGATGATATGGGCCTGGTGGGAGCTTCCCTTGCCGAGTATCTGGGAATTCCTCACATCTCCATCGTCGTCAAGGAGGAGATCTCCACGGACGGCAAAAGCATCAAGGTAAACAGGCCCGTGGAAGGTCAGACCCTGGTGATCGAATCGAGCCTGCCGGCACTGATCACGGCCCAGAAGGGCCTCAATGAGCCGCGCTATGCGTCTTTGCCCGGGATCATGAAGGCCAAGAAGAAGCCCCTTGAGGAAAAGACGCTTGCCGGCCTGGGGCTGAATCCCGGCGAGTTCGGCGAAGGGGCCAGGAAACTGGTAATCCTCGGCCTCACGCCGCCGCCGCAGCGGAAGGCTGGAAAGATGGTTGCGGGGGATTCCCCGGAGGCGAAAGCCGCAGAACTGGCCAGGCTGCTGCATGAAGAGGCCAAGGTGATCTAGGGAAAGGAGACGGAAAATGGCACAAGGAGTTATGGCGATTGCCGAGCAGAGAGACGGAGAGATCCGAAAGATCAGCTATGAGATGGTCAGCGAAGGTCGGCGTCTGGCCGACGCCCTGGGGCAAACTCTCACCGCCGTGTTGATGGGTTCGAACATCAAATCCAAGGCCGCGGTCCTTGGGAACTACGGGGCGAACCGGGTCATGGTCGCGGACGATGCCAGGCTGGAGACATACACCACGGATGCGTATGTGTCGGTGCTGGCCCAGGTGATCCAGGCGGCGGATCCGGCGATTGTGTTACTGGGCGCGTCGGTCCAGGGCAAAGACTGCGCGGCGCGCCTTTCGGCGCGACTCGGGGTGGGCATGGCCCAGGACTGCACCGCCTTCACCATCGAGGGGGGGAACCTGGTGGCCGTCAGACCCACCTATGCAGGAAAGACCTACGCGAAAGTGAGCTTCAAAGGTTTTCCGCAGATGGCGACGGCCAGGCCGAATGTTATGGCCATGGTGCAGCCCGATCCGTCCAAGACGGCTGAGGTGGCGGATGCTTCCTTTTCACTCGATGATGCGGACATCAAGACCAAAGTGGTGGAGGTCATCAAGGATCAGAGCGGAAAGGTGGACCTGACGGAGGCCGACAAGATCGTCTCCGGCGGAAGAGGAATGAAGGGACCGGAGGGGTACAAGATTCTGGAGGACCTGGCCCAGGTCATCGGGGCTTCGGTGGGTGCCAGCCGCTCCGCAGTGGACGCGGGATGGAGACCGCATGTGGATCAGGTAGGCCAGACGGGAAAGGTCGTTTCTCCGAACCTCTACATCGCATGCGGCATATCGGGGGCCATCCAGCATCTGGCAGGCATGAGCACCTCCAAGCTGATTGTGGCCATCAACAAGGACGCGGAGGCGCCGATATTCCAGAGATCGGATTACGGGGTGGTGGACGACCTTTTCAAGGTTGTCCCCGCGCTGACTGAGGCGGTAAAGAAGTACCAGTAGCGGATCTGAACGCATTCGAACAGAAAAGGGGGTCGGCTGCGAGTGCGCTTGCCGACCCCCTCTCTTTTGAAATTCCGATTTGGGAATGGCCACACACGGGGCACTGCCTGGAAGTCACAATGCCCGCGTTTGGTACATCTTTTTCGCGGGGCGCGAGGCGAGTCCTTAAAAAAGATTCCCCCGGATGCCTGGGCAGCCGGGGGAGCTCCGAATGTGCCGTTACTTATGTCCTGTCTTTCCTCCTAATGTTCCTTATGGAAGGAATCTCTTAACTGCAACGAACACCCCAGAGCTTTGTTTGGTAACAATGCAAATAGTATGCCAGCATATTAAATAAAAATAGATTACAATAACAATATTTTATAGTAACTTATGCTTTGTTATATATAAATATGTTGCAATTAGAACACACAAAATGTGTTCATTTTGAAACATTTGGGCTCCGGGTCAGGCAGAAAGATTGAGGTTGTTGATTTGTGTTGACAAATTCTGCTTTTTCTATAATTTACTCCACGATGTTAGCGCGGCGGTGTAGCTCAGTTGGTCAGAGCATGCGGCTCATATCCGCAGAGTCACTGGTTCGAGTCCAGTCACCGCCACCAAAGCCGATTCCGCCGGCCTTGACATTCCTGCTGACTGCTTTAACTTCATTCATGATCCCTCAGCAAAAGGCCTTTTGCCTATGATGTACTCGCCTTTCAAAAGGGAACAGCTAATGACGGTCAGTGAGGCGCTCGATATCGCCGAGGACAGAACCGGTGCTTACTACAAGGTTTCGACGGGTCAATGGAAAAGGCATCGTTATGATGTGAAGACCCTGTCGAAATTAAGGAAAAGCGAGATTGTGCCGGAGGCTTTCGCCCTCCTCTACAAGGGTGTGAAATTGCCGAACCGGTATGAGCCTGAAGCCAGAAACCGTGACGACTATCTGATCTGCATTCAGGATCACGAGATCCTCAAGGCATTGAAGAGGGACGAAAACCTGGGCCTACTCCCCTTGCTCGTTTATGTGTTTACGCACGAACTGGTCCACATCGTACGTTTCAGCCATTTTTTGCAGCGCTTTGAAGTGTCTGAAAAAGACAGGGAAGCGGAGGAGAAGGTGGTTCATGCCACCACAAACCGGATCTTGCAGCGTCTGTCTCTTCCAAAACTGAACTACGTGCTGCGATCCTACGAAGAATACGGATTTTGTGACCTGGTGTTGTCACAACCGATCAAACAGCAGTGAGGTTTTGCTATGCCGATTTATGAATACCAGTGCAAAAAATGCGGTTGTCGCGTGGAGGTTTTCCAGAAGTTTTCCGATTCGCCTCTGACTCAGTGCGAGAAGTGCAACGGTAAGGTGAAAAAACTCATTTCCCAGAGTTCCTTCCACCTGAAGGGAACGGGCTGGTACGTCACGGACTATGCCTCCAAGGGGGGAGGCCGAGATGGGAAGAAAAAGGATAAGGACTCCACGCCGAAAGAGGTGAAGGGGTCTGTTACGAAAGAGACAAAAAGTGAGTCGGTAAGTCCGGCCAAGGAAGCAAAAGCTCAGTCCTGAAGCCGGTGCGTCATGGATTGAGGATCGAGTGCACCGGCATCGGATCCGGCAGGGGGCCGGCAGGTTCAGCAATGAAAAGATTCGACAGCGGTAAGGAACAGGAAAAGCTTCTCGACAAACTGGAACGAAAAGAAAGACGCGAGGTCTTTCAGCGAGACCGGTTCTTCAAATTCAAACTGCCTCAGATCCAGAGCAAACTGCATCAAGCCCTGCTCATGGAAAGGATCATTGAGACCGATGATCCGGCCGCCCTTTCGGAACTCATCCTCAAGGGTCTGCGGCGGCTTTTGAAAACCAACGAGTTCGAATACAAATACTTCATCGCCCCTCTTCGAGACCTGACACCCCGCCCCAATCCCATCTCCCTTTTCATGACCCAGTATATCCTCGAGGTGGTTCTGAACGACCCTAGTGTGATGGATGTCTATGGGACCGATCTGGATATTTATAACGCCGTCAACGAGGTGATCAAACTGGTCAACGCGGATTTCAGCCGAACCGAGGCCGATATCCTGCAGCAGATGTCCAAAAACAAGTCCTTGGCACCCGGATCGAGGGAATACGACATCGCCCTGGAGCAGCTTTTCTACAAGAAGATGGGCGATTCGCAGAAGTGAAGAAAGGGAATTTCCCGTGAATGCAAAAATTGCCTTTCTTTTTCCAGGGCAGGGTTCGCAGGTTGTGGGGATGGGAAAAGATCTCGCAGAGGAGTTCGCCGAGGCGAAATCCATCTTTGCGGACTTGGACACGATCTGCCGCAAACCCGTTTCCCGCCTTTGTTTCGAGGGGCCCCTGGAGGAACTCACCCTGACCGTGAACCTCCAGCCGGCCGTGACGGCGGTCAACCTTGCCTGCCTTGCCGCACTCAGGAGATCCCGCGTGATCCCTTGGG
>JAFGPH010000347.1 GCA_016926135.1 Deltaproteobacteria bacterium | reverse complement strand
GGGAGGCGCTCTCCGTGTATGAACGCTGCAAGCGCACCCTGGCAGCGGTCCTCTGGATCACCCCCTCCCCCGAGACCGAGGCCCTGCTGACGACCATACTTGGAAAGTAGAGACTTAAAGGCACAGGGAACGAGGCGGGATGTGTTTGACAGGTAGAGAACGGGTATGGCAGAATCGACGCCGAACCTGACAGACGAAGATCTGGCGCACACGCAACCGGTATCCATGATTGACATTGACAAGCAAATCGCTTTCTGGCGCGAGGGGGCTGAGGAGGACTGGGTGGTGGCCCAGGATCTCGTGAATCGAAGGCATGCGCGGCACGGTCTCTTTTTCGCCCATCTCGCCCTTGAGAAAGCCCTGAAAGCCCACGTTTGCCGTAAAACGCGCGATATTGCACCTCGCCTGCACAACCTGGTCAGATTGGCTGAACTGTCGGAACTGGGAATTCAGCCTTCCTGGCGTGATCTGCTCGCGGAAATGAATGCATTCAATATCGAAGGGCGTTATCCTGATACACTGTCGCCGCCGCCATCACAGAAAGAGGCTTTGACCTATCTGAACAGAGCCGAAGAGGTTTTTCATTGGTTGATCCGTCTGTAGTGAAGAGCATACAGAACTACCTGAGTGCACTCCAAGATGAGGGAATTGCCGTGCGCTTCGGAATCGTGTTCGGCTCCCATGCATCGGGAGAAGCCGACGAATGGAGCGACATCGATCTCCTCGTGGTATCCCCCCGGTTCGATGGAGAGAGGAACAGAAGAGACATAGACCTGCTTTGGCGATTGGCAGCCCGCTCAGACAGCCGAATAGAACCCGTCCCATGTGGCGAGCGCCAGTGGGATGAGGATGTCACCAGTTCCATTGTGGAGATCGCCCGACGGGAGGGCGAAACCGTCCGCCTCTAAAAATGACGATCGAGGCAGGATCAGGGAACACCCTGCCTCGATCCTCAGGCTCTCAACCTCCCCGGAGTCGAAGTCTATTACGCCCGGAAGCAGCGCCCCCTTTTCACCAGCTTCCTCCTGCACGCTGCAAGCCCGATCAACCCGGAACCCAGAAGGAGCATCGTAGCAGGTTCGGGTACCGGTTGATTATCATTCACGGGGGGCGAGAAGTCCTCGATGACAATCATAGTACTCGAATTGGGTTGCCAGGGTTGCGTGTACCAGAAATTGGATGGCAGTCCTGTGTATAGATCGTTGATCCCGGGTGGTAGGTCCTCCTGATCAAAGGGAAGGTCCCAGATTGGCTTTACCCAACCAACGAGACGATTATCCCAATCAAAGCCCCCGCTTTGATAGTCGAGACACCACACTCCATCGGCATTCATCACGGCAGGGTAGTCTTCGAACCCCCCTGACAGGGACAGCCAAGCCTCATTGGTGACGACATCCAGGTACTGTTCCCATAGATTTGAACTCGCTATTGTGTGGATCGCTTGTTCGGCGTCGCCCACGTGTCTGGTTGCAAAATCCCACTGCCAAGTGACCTCATCAAAGAAAGGCCCGTCAAATCCTATTTCAAAATTTGCGCTATAATCGAAACTCGAATCGCTGCTCACATCGTAACTCAGGCCTAATGTATTCATATTCACCAAGTACTCTGGATTCCACCCTTTGGGAGGCGGATACGGATCAAAGGGGTTTTGGAACTCGTTTGGTACCCCCAATGTCGTGTCCTGGCCGAAGGCAAAGTTCCCTATCCACATGTCATCCTGACGGAGCACGTCCATCCCCAACCCCACGTTCAGGTCAAAACCAACGGCATCGAGGACACTGAAGACCGTCCCGGCAGGGGCTGGCGCGAAAGTTGCTGCCGCTCCAATCAGATCAACCGACGCATCCCATGCATCCGCCCGTCCCGTTCCCGTTCTCATGGAGACGGTTGAACTGCCGGGATCGGGATAGGAGGCTGTGGATGTGTTGTTCAAAGCCACGGTGCCGCCGAGATCAAGAGTTCCAAAACCAAGCGAACCCCCCGAACCCAAATTGAACGAGGCGTCCACATATCCTTGGCCGTCCAGCGGGAAATCGCCCCTTGCGATGAATTCGGTGCCGTAATTGAGTAACTGAGTTGCACTGAAACTGGAGCTTTTGGCGGGGGACAACATAGGGTAATACTTGAATTGCATGTCTGGATACACCTGCGCAGGTAACCACACAGAGAGATCATAGTTTGCCTGGTACTGATAGGCGATGGTTCCGGAGATGGGAAATCCAAAACCGAACTCCATTTCATAATCTGTCCCCGGTCTCGGAATGGTTATGTCCTGAGTGAACTCGTCGGTAAAGGATATGGGTTTGTAAAAACTCCCGGTAAGAGTGATCTCGGAAGTGTATTCATGGTAATATTGCGCCTGAGCAAGCGTGGCGAAGCTGGAAAGGACCGCCGCCAGGAAGCAAGACATGGTTACACGACTCCACACATTTCCAACAATCTTCATCTGCATCCCTCCTACTTACTGGTCCACACCTCCGCACCTCACGGTGCTTCTCCTTGAATGGGATTGCCCCTGAGCGGAAACGAAACCCCACCAGGGGCTTTGCGGGGGAATCTTTGGGTTCTTCTCCATGTTGAGTCCTCCGTTCTTGAGTCCTGACCGCCGGGACCAGGGATTGGGCCGATCTTTTTGCAGAGGATTATCTCAGGGTGGGACTTACATATGGCTTACAGATTCGGGGGATGTGGAGAAAAGAGGGAGATTTCCTGATTGACTCCCAGGGGCCTGTCACGTATATTAGCGATCGCTTATTCTCCTTGGGCTTCAGCCAGTTAGCCTCATCCCAGCGGCCGGATGGAGGATACTTATGGTTCATACCCAAGCTGACCTCACGTCATGGGCCCGAAAAATCGTTCGTGCTTCACTGCATCTTTTCGTCCCAATCCTGATCATTCTGCTCTGCCCTGGCATCTCCTGGGCGGGCAGCCCCGTTTACGGCGCAAAGTCTGCGGCCATGGGGACCGCCTTTGGATCCATCGCGGACGACCCTTCAACCATGAGTTCCAATGTGGCCGGTCTTACAGGACAGAGGGGAACGAACCTTTACGTCGGCGGGACCGCTGTGAACCTTTCCACCAAGTTCCGGAGTCCCTCCGGCCAAACCGAGGAAACGGCGTCCCAGTTCTTCTTCCCCCCACACCTCTACATCTCTTCCGATTTCGGCCTTGAGAGAGTGACCTTCGGCCTGGGGTTCTTTTCCCCTTTCGGCATCGGGGGAAGGAAATGGAGCGAAGAGGGCCTCACACGCTATGTGACCACCGAGAACACGGTGTCCACCCTGGCCCTGAACCCGTCCTTTGCGTGGAAGATCCTGCCCTCCCTTTCATTTGGGTTCGGTGTGTCCTGTGTTCAATCCGTCAGTGAGGCGGAGAAAATGCTGAACCAGTCGACCATGGGGGCCGGGGACGCATACTACCAGAGTCCCATACCGGAGCACACCTTTTCTCCCTCCAGCCCTGATTCCCATCAACACGATTTCAGTGTCGGTCTGGGGTGGGACAGGGGTCGATGGACGATCGACGGCTTTTATGTGGTGGCCCTGTACGAGAAAAAGAGTGTCAGGAACGACATTCTGAGCGGGACTTATGAGAACCTCACGCATGCCTTCGGCCTGAGCGCGGGATACCGGTTCTGAGTGATGCGATGACTAACTCCACATCCCAAGGGCCTGTTCCTGCGAAGCTGAACCGGCCGAGGCTGAGCCGGGTGTTGCCGAGAGAGAGGCTGTTCCGGGTGCT
>JAFGPH010000346.1 GCA_016926135.1 Deltaproteobacteria bacterium | reverse complement strand
TCATGTTCTGGATGCCGAGGGAGAAGTTGATGGTGGCTGCCGCGGGCAGGCCCTCGGGCACGGCCGAGGCGGCGAGAGAGACGGCCAGCCGCATCATCTCCAGGATTCCGTACCCCCTGAGCAGGCCGATCCCGAAGAAGGCCCCGCTGACGGCCATGCACATCAGGACGAGCTGGTCGCCCACCCCTCTCAGCTGCCTCTCGATGGGTGTCTCGGGCCGGGTCGTCTCTCCCAGGAGGAGTTGAAGACGGCCCATTTCCGTGAACCGGCCGGTGGCCACCACCACCGCGACCCCCTCCCCCCCCGTGACGAGGGTCCCCATGAAAAGCATGTTCCCGCGGTCCGCAAGGAGGGTATTCTCGCCGCGGAGCACCGTTGGCGACTTGAAGACCGGCATGCTCTCCCCCGTAAGGGCCGACTCGTCAATGCTGAGGTGGGAGGCCTCAAGCACCCTGCTGTCCGCGCACACGTAGGTCCCCGGCTTCATGACCAACAGATCGCCCGGAACCACGTCCTCGGAGGGGATCTCGACCACACAGCCGTCCCTCAGCACCTCAGCGACGGGTCTCACGAGCCCCTTGAGGGCCTGGATGGTCCTCTCCGCCCTGCTCTCGGTCCAGTAGCCGATGAGGGAGTTGGACACGACGACGCCCATGATGACCACGGCATCCAGGATCCCTCCCGTGAAGACGGAAAGAACCGCGGCCCCGGAAAGGAGCATCACCGGCAGGGACTTGAACTGGTCTGCAAACATGCTCCATCTGGAACGCGAGGCCGACTCGGGAAGCAGGTTGGGTCCATAACGGCGCGTGCGTTCGACGGCCGCCTCCCGACTGAGGCCCTGTCCCCTCTCCGTCCGGGTGATCGCCAGGACGGCCTCCCCTTCCAGGAGGTGCCAGTCCTTCGTCTCCTGCTCCTGGGTGGCGGTGAAGAGGTCTTTGACGGTGCTCCTGATTTTCCGGACGATGCGGGCCCTCTTTCCGGTACCGCTTCGGCAGACCCGGGTCGTCCTTCCGTTCGGTTTCCGGCCGGTGGGGGCATTGCCGCCCTGTCCTTCCCGCAGAACGACCTCGATGAGGGCCCTGATGGTCCTGTGGTCATTTCCGGAGTTGAAGCAGACGAGAAGGTTGCCGGTCACCACGCTGGCAGAGACCGTGGTGAAGGCCTTTTCCTGGGAAAGCCGCGACTCCAGGAGCTTCTTGAAGGGCTCAGAGCCGTAAAGCCCTGCAACCCTGTACCTGGCCCTGCCGGGAACCTTGGTGTGTAGGGGATAGATCATAGGGGTCGTTGGCGTCGGAAGGGCCTCAGCCCGAAGCCCTCGGAGACACCGCTCCTCTGTCCCGTCTCTTGGATGACGGAGGGGCTCATCGCGGTTCGGCGGGCCCGAGGGGCTATGAATCATCCTCCTTTGAGGAGGCCATGTCCGCGAGGGACTTGGAAAACACCCCGAAGGCGTACCAGAAAGCAGTGTACCATGGAGGGGATCTGAGATCGCCCCTCATGATCTGGAAGAGCCCGAACCCTAGGAGGAGCATGAAGGCCACGCCCGGCAGGTCCAGTTGGCCCCCTGAATAGGTTCTGACCTTGGAACTCAGGCTCTGGATAGGCTCGGCCACCTTTCTGGAGAGCGGAACGGGAAGGGTCACCTCCGTCCGAAGGCCAAAGAGGTCTGATTCCCTGCCGATACGGGCAACGAGGTCCGGATCCGATCCCGCGCCCAGGAAAAGCACACTCCCGGTGCCGGGGTTCACCTCCAACCTGCCCTCTGTCCAATGAGAGGCAAGCTCCTGACCCACGCGCCGGAAGTAGGCCGCATCCCCCCGCATGGCGGGAATCCTGAGCCTGAGTCGGTCCTTGCTCCTGTGGGTGACGCGGGCCTCAGGCAGCATCAACGAGGGATCTCTTTCTCCTGGCAACGGCCTTTTTCTTCGGGGCGACATCTACAGCATGCTCCTCCGCCATCTCCGCCTTGACCTCAGCGGTCAGGTCCTCGACCGTTTCCATAGCCTCGGCCATGGCGATCTTCCCCTTTTCATAGACGATCAAACCACCCTTGATCCCGGCCTTTGCAAGGGATTTGGCCACGCCCGCCACAACTGGGACAACCACGGGCGCCAGGAGAACCGCCGCGGCCCCGATGGCAAGGCCCGTCACAAGCTGCATGCCCGTCGGCAGAGGTATCAGTCTCATGAGTCACCTCCGATGCCTTGTAGTGTGAAAGCGTTCAAGGTGGATGCACGCCCCCTCACCCCTCCCTGACAGCAGCGGGGCAAGCGGGAAGAGCGGAGGACGTAACGAGGAAACCGCTAAGCAAGAGAAATTAACACTTTTGGCAGATCGCTGTCGAGGGAAGCTTTCATTACTTGCCTAAACGCCCGTGACCGTAGCAACCGGTCACCCCAGTGCATGGAAATCCGCCCTGGCCCCCCTTTGCAAAAGGGGGGAAGTATTGCGCGGTTTCCTTGAACCTCCCCCTTTGAAAAGGGGGGATTGAGGGGGATTTCCACGGTAAACGATCGCAACCGTCGGGTCCTGTCAATGGGGAAGGGGACCTCACGATTCCTCTTCCGTGGTTCGCCCCGGCGAGGCTCGGTGGTGTTGAAGAAAAGACCAGGAGGCAAGGCCGTTCAACCCGAGGGCCGCGACGTCCAGGATCCTCCAAGCCGCGCTCCCGAAGGAACTCCCCATGCCCGGGAGCACAACGGAAAGGAGCGAAAACCCCAGGGCGCCGGCCAGCGTCAGGCCCAGCATGGCGTTCTGTGCCCTATCCACGCCCTTCCCATCCTCTTCTGCGCACCGCAGGGCATAGAGCATTTCGTTCATGGAAACACTTGTGAGGAACAGGCTCCCCGCCCTCGATCCCGCACCGTGCCGTACCAGTCCGTACAACCCGACCGGGGCTGCCGCACCGATCACCCTCAGGGCCTCTCCGAGTGAATACCCCATGCCGCCTCCCCCTGTGAGGCCTTCGGCGGGGTCCGCAGGGGGCCGCTCCATGAGTCCGGGGCCGGGGGTGTCGGATGCGAGGGAAAGGCAGACCAGGTTGCGCCACAGATCCTGCAATCGACCGGGTTCCTGGCTGATCATGCCGGTTCTGGAAGGCAGGTCGATCATCAGATTCACCTGATTGGAGGTCAGCAGGAAGCGCAGGCTTCGCCTCATGTTCTCGTGGAATGCCCTGCCGTTTGCAACGGCAGCCAGGACACCCCTCAGATCGTCTTCCTCGAGCACCAGATCGGCCGCCGAACGGGCAAGCTCGGTGCCCGACTGGCCCATGGAGATACCCACGTCGGCCACCCTCAGGGCGAGAACGTCATTCACTCCGTCCCCCACCATGACCACGTTCATGCCCGCCCTCTGATAGGCCTGGATGATCCGGAGCTTCTGGAGGGGATTGAGACGGGCGAAGACGTGGGTCCGGGTCACCACGCTCTTCAGTCCCTTGCCCTCCAACCCCCGGATGTCCAGCACGTCCAGGACCCTCAAGGGCTCCTGGCCGCTCAGGCCGAGTTCCTCACCGATGTGCTGTGCCGTAAGGCTCTGGTCCCCTGTGATCACGGCGGTTCTGATGCCTGCCCGGTGGAGGGACAGGATCAGCTCTTTCGCTTCCTTTCTCACAGGGTCCCTGAGTCCGATCAGGCCCGCCCACACGAACCCGTCTCGATCCCTGCCCTCTCTGCCCTGCCTTCCGGGGCCTTCCCACCGGTACGCCATGCCGAGCACCCTCAGGCCCCCGCCGGCCATTCGGAAGTTCTCGTTCTCCAGGCGCAGTCGATCTTCATCACCCAGAGGCAGGACACGGCCGTTCTTCCGCCGATGGGAACACCTCTCGAGCACATCCAGGGGACTTCCCTTCATGGCGGTGAGCCGTCTTCCGTCGGCCCACCGATGCAGGGTCATCATGAAGGGGTTCGCCTGGGTTCGATGCGTGGTCTCCAGGACGGGGTGGCTTTCCCTGATGCTCCACGGATCCAGGCCGGCACGCTCGGTCAGATGAACGAGGGCCTTTTCCGTGGGTGAACCCTCCATCACAGGCCGTCCCCGGTCCTGGACGAGCGTCATGGCATTGCAGATCGCCGCCAGGGTGATCAGCCAGGACACATCGGGGTCCTTCGCAACTCGCCTGAACTCCCTTCGGGTTGCGGGGTCGTGGTTGTCCAGCTTCAGCCTCCCCCCGTCCGAGGAAAGCTCCGTCACGGTCATCCGGTTGTGTGTGAGGGTGCCCGTCTTGTCAAAGCAGACCACCTGCGCAGATGCCAGGTTGCCCACGGCCCTCAGCCGGCGGACAAGGATCCCCTGCCGGCTCGTGTTCTGGAGCCTCAAGGCAAAGGCGCTCACGGCCAGGGTGGAAAGTCCGGAGGGGAAGGCCCCTGCCATGAACGAAAGGCCCTCCCTGGCGATCCGGAGCAGACCTTGGCCTCGCAACAGGGACACACCCGCCAGGATTCCGCATGCCCCGAGGCCCACCCGGATGAGGTGCCCGGCGATTCCCTTCAACTCCCTTGCCATGACGGCCTCCGGCGGAAACACCTCCCCCAGAAACGCCTGCAGCCGGCCCAGGACGGTCTCGCTTCCCGTGGCCACCGCCACGGCCCGGCCGCTGCCCTCCACCACGAGGGTTCCCCGGAAGACCATGTTCCGCCGCTGACTGACGGGCACACGCTCGTTCCGGAGCGCACTCACGGACTTCTCCACGGGAACGCTTTCACCTGTGAGGGTCGATTCGTCCACGTTGAGGTGATGGGCCTCCAGAAGCCTGGCATCGGCGGCAATGCGGGACCCCACCTGGAGGTCCAGGATGTCCCCGGCCACGACCTCCTCAAAGGGCACCTCCCTGACGCTGCCCTCCCTCAGGACCCTGGACCGAAGGTCGACCGCTTCCCGGATGCCCTCGATGTAGCCTTCCGCCCTGAACTCGGCCACGGAGCCCACGGCCGCATTGACGAGGGCAACACCCAGGGCAAAGAGCCCCCCGGCCGTATTGCCGGTGATCACCGACAGGCCTGCCGCAGCCCCGGTGAGGAGCACGGGCAAGGACTTCACCTGGTTTGCGACGATCTCTGGAAACGGGCGGGAGAGCGCCCCCGGCAGGATGTTGTCCCCAAGGGTGGTGCGCCTCTCGAGGACGGCGCTTTCGGAGAGCCCCGAGACCCTGGACGCCCCGAGATTTTGGAGGACCTCATCCCCGCTTTGAATGTGCCAGGACAGGGGTGACTCCACCAGGGAGAGATCCACACGCGCT
>JAFGPH010000345.1 GCA_016926135.1 Deltaproteobacteria bacterium | reverse complement strand
CCGGAAATCGTTGCGGCCCTGAGAGACCACCCCCCGACCGCCCTGAGTACACACGGACGTTGTAAAGGATCCGTTGAGACACCACACCAGGGAGGATGGAGCGTAACGCAGCTCCTTGGATCCCGCCTACCGGCGGGGAGATGGTGTTGGATGGTGAACCGGGGACATGGCTTTTGTCTTGACCCCTGTGCGTTCTTTTCCTATACTTCATTTTCCTCTTGGATGAGGACGAGGGTGGATGTTGCAGGCGTGTAAGCTCCGGCCCCCGACTGTGTTTCTTCGAGAGGGAAGGCTGCTGCTAACGGTTTCTCAACACTATGGATCGGGAGGTTGTATATGGGGAAAGTTGGAATCATAGGCGTGGGCCAGAGTGCCTTTGTTCGCGGATACCCCGGCTCTGTCAGAGAGCTGGCCTTTGAAGGCTTCAAGGAGGCCATGAGCGACGCCAAGATCTCCGTGAAGGACATCGATGCGACGGTCGTCTGCTCAGCCCCGGAATACGACAAGCAGAGGTCCCCGGCCGGTGTGCTGGCCGAGTATCTCGGGCTGACCCCCCAGCCCACCTTCTACGTGGAGACCCTGTGCTCGTCGAGCTCCACCGGCCTGAAGCTCGCGTATTCCCTTGTCAAGTCAGGCCTTCATGATGTGGTCATGGTCATCGGTTTCCAGAAGATGTCGGAGATCTCTTCCGCCGAATCCCAAGAGAGAATGGGCCGCGGTGCGGACATCCAGTGGGAGAGCCCTTTCGGGACCATGATGCCCGCCTATTACGCGATGTATGCCCGGGCCCACATGGCCAAATACGGCACAACGCCTGACGACCTGGCCCTGATCAGGGTGAAGGCATCCACGTACGGGCAGATCAACGAGAAGGCGGTTTACCGCAAGGCCGTGACCCTGGACATGTTCTCCGATGCCGAGAGCCCCATGTCAGGGCCTGTGGCGAGCCCCCTGCGGGTGGGTGACTGCTGCGCCAACGCGGACGGCAGTTCCTGTCTCATTGTGGCCAACGAAGAAAAGGCCAAGGCCTTTTCCAGGAAGCCGGTATGGATCCTGGGCATGGGCGCGGCTTCCGCGCCGGTCAACATGGCGGGCCGGGATCTCTTCACGGGTCTTACCGTGGGCGAACTGGCCGGCAAACAGGCTTACGAGATGGCGGGCCTGGCCCCGAAGGACATCAACGTGGCTGAGGTTCATGACTGCTTCACCATCGCCGAGATGATGGCTTACGAGAATCTGGGTTTTGCCAAACCCGGGGAGGGCAGGGACCTGATCAGGGGCAAAGAGACATACAAAGAAGGGCGCATCCCGGTCAACGTGGACGGAGGGCTCCTTTCCAAGGGGCACCCCATCGGAGCCACCGGCGGGTCTCAAATCAGGACCATCGTGCTTCAGCTCAGGGGCGACGCAGGCCCGATGCAGGTCAAGGACCCTGAGATCGGACTGGTCCACAACATCGGCGGCGTGGGCCTTTACGGAAACGTGACCATCCTGGGGAGGTAAAAATATGGGCAAGAAAGATGTGGACGTTCGATTCAGCAAGTTCGGGACAGTGAGCTTTACCTCCATCACCAAGACCAACGACTTCATCGACCATCTCAACACGGGAAAGGTCATGGGGACCAGGTGCAAAGGCTGCGGTCTGGTCTTCTTTCCCCCGAGGGCGGACTGTTACAAGTGCCTTTCGAGCGACATGGAATGGTTCGAGGTCGCTGGGAACGGCAAGCTGTTGACCTACAGCAAACTCCAGTACGGTCCCGTGGGTTTCGAGGGGGACCTGCCGTACACCATCGCCTTGCTGGATTACGGGGACTACAAGGTGTTCGGTCGCATCGCCAAGGACATCACGGACAGCGAACTCCAGGTGGGTATGGCCATGAAGACGGTCGCCAATCAACTGCCCAACGGTCAAGTCAACTTCGTCTTTCAGAAGGCGCAGTGACGTTTGACCCCATCGAGCCATCAGACCACCGCATGGGCAGAGATCACGGTAAGCCTCTCTCCGGTTGCATACGAGGCCGCGGCCGCATTCCTCTTTGACCTGGGCTGCAACGGCTTGGCCTTCGCGCAGGATGATGCCTCCACCCTGAAGGCCTACCTGCCGCTTCCGGCAGACCTGAACGCCCTCAAAACCGGAATCCTGAGCTTCCTCCGGGAACTGGAAAAAATCTTCCCGGAGGTTGGAACCCCGGATGTGACGGTCACCAGGCTCCGGCAGGGCGACTGGGCCGAGGGCTGGCGAAGGTTCTTCCGGCCCCTGCGGGCCACCCCGCGGCTCCTGATCCTGCCTGCCTGGGAACCCGCGCACCCTGCGGAGGAAGGTGAGGTGATTCTCATGGACCCGGGTCCTGCCTTCGGCACGGGACGTCACGCCACGACCAGAATGTGTCTCCTCGCCATGGAGCGGGCCTCCCTTCCCGATCCCTGGAGCTTGCTGGACGTGGGCACGGGGAGCGGCATTCTCGCCATCTATGGGGCCAAGCTCGGTGCCGGAAGGATCGCGGCCATCGATCTCGATCCGGACGCGATCCTCTGGGCACGAAGGAATATCGACCTCAACGGTCTTCACGGCCGCATCCGGCTTTCCACCGGCACCCCGGACGGCCTGCAAGGACCCTTCACCATGGTGGTGGCCAATCTCACCCTCGCGGCTATCCTGCCCCTGTTGCCTGCCTTTTCCCGTCTCGTCCACCCCGACGGATGGCTGATCCTTTCGGGCCTTCTCAGGAACCAGGTGGGGTCTGTGAGGGAAGGTCTCAAGGAACAAGGGTTTCGGTTGGGCCGTGTGATGCACAGACAGGAGTGGGCCTGTCTGGTCACAGGGAGAAAAGGGAAAGGTCATTGAGACGGTTCTTCGTGGAAAAAATCCCCGGCCAGGGCCTCCTTTCCATCAGGGGCCGTGAGGCGAAGCACATCGGCAGGGTGCTCAGGATGGCCCCGGGCGACAGGTTGATCCTCATGGACGGCAAGGGGTCCCGATTCCTTGCCGCCGTGCACTCCGTTCGTCCCGACGAGGTGGTGGTCTCCGTCGGGAGTGCCCTCCAACCCCCTCCGCCGACCCCTCTGCGGCTCACCCTCTGCCAGGCCCTCCTGAAATCCGGACCCATGGATTACGTTATCCAGAAAACCACAGAACTGGGTGTCGCCGTTATCGTACCCTTCACTTCCGAAAGAACGGTGGTGAGACCTTCCGGGGACCGCCTCGGCAACAAGTGGAGGCGCTGGCGTGAAATCGCACTCAGTGCCTCCAAACAGTCGGACCGGGACCGACCTCCTGAGATTGCCCCTGTGTGCGGTCTTGAGGCCGTGTTGGATCGTTACGCAAACCAGGACGCATTGAAGATTATCCTGTGGGAAGGGGAACAGACCCGGGACTTGAAGGAACTCCTCGGGAAACGGGCACCGATCATGACTGTGGTCGGTGTGATCGGACCCGAGGGGGGCTTCTCCCTTGAGGAGATCAAGGCCGCAGATGCGGCGGGCTTCGTCCCCGTCTCCCTGGGACGCAGGAT
>JAFGPH010000344.1 GCA_016926135.1 Deltaproteobacteria bacterium | reverse complement strand
CCGGAAATCGTTGCGGCCCTGAGAGACCACCCCCCGACCGCCCTGAGTACACACGGACGTTGTAAAGGATCCGTTGAGACACCACACTAGAACAGAAGAAACCCATGCGTGACGAGTGCTCGGCGATGCTCTCGCAGACGTCGCATGTCGATGACCAGATCAAATCTTCGGCTCAGGGGCATCCTGTACCCGCACTCCATCTTCACTCGTCCGTAAAGGCCCCGGAGAGATGGGTATCTCTTCCTTAAGGCCAGGTTAAACATCTCCCCGGGTGTCCAATCCGAATCGGAAGAGAGGGACCCGAACTCATCCCCGTAAAAACCGGGGGCGGGAGCATCTTCGGGGGTCGGCCTGATCACGAAGACGCGAAACCGCCGTTTGGGTCTCAGCCTCTGAACCCCTTCCTCCACCAGGGCCAGTTCCTGTTCCTGCGGGAGTGCGAACAGGGTAAAGGCATTCCAGGAGGCGAGAGGGGCCGCCACGGTGACCATGCCTGCAAGCGTAACGGGGACCAGCCAATGGCCGCGGATGCGAAGCAGGCCGCCGATGTGCTGGAGGCCCAGCACGAGAAAGACGAGGATAACGCCCATGAGGGGGAACAGGGTTCGGTAGGTCGGCCAGCGCAGGGAGGCGACGAGGCTCACTGCCCAGGCAGCGAAACAGAGGCTCGTAAGGCTGGCCGCCCAGAACGCCCCTTCCTGCCAGCCTGCGCGTCGAATTTCCCCCCATCCCCCCAGCAGAATGATTGAGGTCACCGAAGCAGCGACGATCGTATGGGCCGTCGAGGTGCCGTCCCGCATGTCGTTCAGTACCAGGAGGGCAAGGGCATTGGGGAGCGGCTCGCTCAGGAAAAACTCCAGCTTGGCCAGCAGATCGGTTTCCAGTGTGGTCAGGCTGGAGGCGTAGAAGAGGCCGACGGCATAGAGGACCTGCATGAGAAGGAAATCGGCCGCCAGGGCCAGGCCCACGGTAAGGAGGTGTTTCGTGATCCAGCGCATCCGCCACCCTACGGACTCCGCGCGATGGGTCAGCAGGCCCGCTGCTACCAGGACCACGTAAAGAAGGGCGTCGGGCTGGTAAAACAAGGCCCCCACGGCCACCAGCGCCCCTCCTCCGAGGCGGGCGGGCACGCCTCCCCTGTCGGCCACAAGAAAACCGGAAATCCCAAAGAGGCCGGCCATGAGATGGGGCCAGCAAATGGCCCATGAGACATTCACCTGGGCGGCAGGCAGCATGGTCATGAGGGCACCGAGAAGGGCACTCGACGGGGCGGGCCAGCCCAGACGCAGAAGCCCCAGGTAGAGCAGAAGACCGTAGCCCCCGAGGAAGAGCGCACCCAGGGCTCGACCGGCCCAGAGATCGTCCACGACCTCGATGTTGCCGAAAAAGTTCTCGAGCATCCAGCCGTACAGTGGTCGTGCGTGAGAGGAGCACAACATGAGCACCTTGCCCGGTTCCTCGTTGGTCTCGCGGAGGATGGAGTAGTCGTCGCGGAAACCGAAGCGGGCAAAGATGGTATTGGCGTAGATCATCAGGGGCAGCAAAAGGAGCAGGGCTGCCGCGACCCGGCGACGATTCATTGGGATCATTCCTCCTGGAAGCCAGCGAGGAAATATAGGAGGATTTCAAGGGCGCGTCAAGTGGGAAAATGAGGGCAGGGCAGGGCCATCTCCCTGTTTTAAGGGGGGAGTTCAGGGGCACAATCAGGTTCTTGAGGCCGAGGATTTCTCGCCTGTCCGGGTCGCATACGGACATGAAGCTGGGTGAAATCCGGGGTTTTATCAAGCGGGAATGGGGGTAGGGAAAGGCGCCTGTTCGATATCACAGGGAATCCACTTGGGTCACACCCTGACGGGCTTCTTCTCCTTGCCGATCCTCCTGCGCTCCTCATCCCTGATCTCACGCCTGAGGAGTTTACCGACCTTGGACTTGGGAAGCATGTCTCTGAATTCGATATACTGAGGGACCTTGTACTCGGCCAGCCTGTCCTTGCACCACCTCGTCAGCTCGGACCCGCTGACCCCCCTCACATCCTCCTTGAGCACCACAATGGCCTTGATGCGCTCCCCTACCTTGGGATCGGGGACGCCGACGACGCAGGCCCCCACTACCGAGGAATGATCCTGCAGCACCGCCTCGATCTCGGAGCAGGATACCCTGTATCCCTTGCATTTGATGACGTCCGCGCTCCTGTCTACATAAACCAACTGGCCGTTGGCTTCCATCCTGACAAAGTCATTCATTCTGTACCAGACCTTGCCGTCGATCTCCACGTAGGACGCAGCGGTCTCTTCGGGCCTGTTCCAGTACCCTTTGGATATGAATGCGGAGGTCACCAGGAGTTCCCCCGCAGAGCCTGGAGCCACATCTTCGAGTGTCGCGGGGTCGACTATCCGGACCTCCCGCGAGGGCAAAGGGAGGCCGACGCTCCCCGGCACAGGCTCCCTGTCCAGGGGGCTCATGGCCGTGAACCCCACCTCGGTGGAGCCGTACGCCTGGTATATGGGCACATGGAACTTGCTCTTCCAGCGATGGAAGACCTCCAGGGGCAGGACATCTCCGCCGCTCCAGCAGTATCTGAGCGAACCCAGGTCAAAGGAATCCAGCCTGTCATTCTCCAGGATCATCCGATACAGGGTGGGCGCTCCCAGGAACAGGGTGCCCCTGTGGCGCTCTATGGCATGCAGGATGGCATCCACCTGGGGAATCGGCATCAGGACGGCCGTATTGCCCCTGGTCAGGACCATGCCGAGAATGATCCCTTGGGCGAGCTGGTGGAAGAGGGGATTCACCATGATGAAGACTTCGTTCCCGTCGCGGAGGAAGCCCTCCCCCACGGCCCGGATCTCATTCACGAAGGAGACCATTCCCATGTGCGTGGCGATGCACCCCTTGGGAAAGCCGGTGGTGCCCCCTGTGTACAGGATGTAGCTGAGGTGTGTATCAGGATCGATATCGAGTTTCGGCGGCTCCGGCGGGTATTTCTGGATCAGCCTGTTGAAGGAATACGTGGTGTGCCCCTTCTCGATGACGCCGCTCGGGACCTTGTCGAAGAGGAACCCGAACATCCTTTTATACAGGGGGAGCATGTCCACATAGGTGGTGACGATAGCCCTTTTGAGCGGCGTATCCGGAAAGACCTCCTTCACGTACCGGAAGTTGGTATCCATGCAGAGGACCGTCTCCGCCCCCGAGTCATTGATGAGATACCGGATCTCGTGGGGCGTGTAGATGGGGGATACGGGCACAGGCACGGCCCCTATCTGCTGTGCCCCGAGATAGCCGATCAGGAACTGGGGACAGTTGGGGAGGTAGAGCATGACCTTGTGGCCGCTGCGGACCCCCAGATCGTAAAGGGCGGTGGCAAACCTGTCGATCAGCTCCCTGGTCTTGCTGTAAGAGAAGCGCTCCCCCAGATACAGGAGCGCCGTCTTGTCGGGATATCGCTCGCATGCCCTGTGAAATCCCGCGATGACCAGTTCGCCCGATCCTTGCATTCGCCTGCTCCTCTTGACTCTAGACACTCTCAGAGCTCACGGAGACCAAAGAAAGAACAGAATCTTGGGTGGCTCTGTGGTCTCTACCGCGAGACGATTCCCATCCTACAACCCGAAGTAGGCGGATTTGACATCCGGGTTGTCCATGAGTTCCTCTGCCGTACCCTCCAGGACGGCTCCTCCGTTTTCAAGGACATAACCGTAGTGGACGATGGGGAGGATGGGCCTGGCATATTGCTCCGAGATCATCAGGGTGATTCCCGTTTCACTGTTTATGTCCTTCACGGCCTTCACGAGCAGCTCCTCCATGAGCGGGCTCAGCCCCAGGAGGGGCTCATCCAGGAGCAAGAGCCTTGGCTGTGCCATGAGGGCCCTTCCGATGGCAAGCATCTGCTGCTCCCCTCCGCTCAGGAACCCGCCCTCCCTGCGTTGGAGTTTTCTGAGGGGGGGGAAGATGGAGAACACATAGTCCATCGTCTTCTTGGCCTGGGCCCTGGTCGCCAGGATACCGCCTATCCTGAGGTTTTCCAGGACCGTGCTCTCCTGGAAGATCCTGCGTCTCTCGGGGCAGAGGATGATCCCTTTTCTGGCCCTCTCACTCGCCTCCATCCCGACCACGTCGAGCCCGTCGTAGAGGATGCTCCCGAGGACGGTGATCCTTTCCCCTCCCCTCATCTTCTCCTTTTTCTGCACGTCCAGGATGATGCCTGAGATGGTGTACATGAGGGTCGATTTTCCCGCGCTGTTAGCCCCGAAGACACCGGCGATCTGCCCCTTTTCGCATTGCACGGCCACGTTGTTCAAGGCAATGGCATTCTCGTAGAACACCATGAGGTCTTTTATCTCCAACAGGATCATTTGGATATCTCCGTGCCCCAGTATGCCTTCTTGACCATCTCGTTCTCCATGACCTCGTGGGGGATCCCCTCGGCGATCTTTTCCCCGAAATTCATCACAATGACCTTGTTGGCCAGCCGGAAGAGCTCTCTCAGCCTGTGTTCGATCATCATCATGGTGATCCCCTCCATGCGCAATTTCTCCAGGAGCGGAATCAGGGAGGTGATCTCCGACATGCTGAGGCCCGAAAAGACCTCATCGCAGATAATCACCTCCGGTTTCATGGCGATGCATCTGGCAAGCTCCAGCCGCTTCAGATAGCCCAAGGGCAGGGAGCCCGCGGTCTTGAAGGGAACTCGCGCGTCCCTTTCAAACCCCACCTCCTCCAGGATATCGATGGCCACGGCGTCTCTGTCCCCCAGTTTCCCGCCACGGGACCTTTTCACTCGAGGGGAGTTCAAGGGCACGATCAGGTTCTTGAAGGCGGACATGCTGTGGTAGGGCCTCATGACCTGAAAGGTCCTTGCAAGTCCCAGGTTGGCGATCTTGTGCGGCGGCAGTCCCGTGATATCCTTTCCCTTGAAAGAAACCCGACCCGTGTCGGGTCGCACAAACCCCGAGATCAGGTTCACCAGCGTCGTTTTCCCCGAGCCGTTGGGACCGATTACCCCCAGGACTTCCCCCTTTTCCAGCGTAAAAGCGACGTCCCTGACCGCCTGCACACCGCCGAAGGCCTTGTGGAGTTTCCGCACCTCCAGTAGGGATTCCGCCCCCATCACCTACACCTCTTCCCATTTCTCGAACTGGTGGTACTTTCGCTCGAGGTAGTTCATCAGCCCCTCCGGCCTGTAGAGCATGAAACCGATCAGGATCAGACAGTAGAGCACGACCCTGAGCTGGCCGAAGCCCCTCAGTGCCTCCGACATGGGGGTGAGGATAAAGGCGCCCAGCACGGGGCCTACAAGTGACCCCATCCCGCCCATAACCGTGGCTGCAATGGGCAGGATGGAGAAGTCCATGGCAAAGAGGGAAAGGCCGAGCCATCCGTAGAGATGGCCCAGGTAGGCCCCTCCGAAGCATCCGATCAGGGCAGCAATGAAAAGGGCCCGAGCCTTGTAAGCGGTGATGTTGATCCCCGAGGCCCTCACGGCCTGGTCATTGTCCTTAATCCCCCTCAGGATGACCCCGATATCCTCGTTCACGAGCCTTCTCATCGCGAATAGCGCCACGAGAACCATTCCAATGATCAGGTACAGTTCCACCCAGATATTGGGAAACGTATCCAGGCCGGTGATACCTTCCGTACTCCCGAAAACGCCCAGGGCGATAATGTTGAACACGGCGAACAGGGGAAACATGAAACTTACGATGGCAAAGTAGATGCCGCGCAGCCTCAGACAGGGGAGAAAGACCAGTGTGCTTATCACAGCCCCCCCGACGGTTGCCAGGGGTATGGTCAGCGTGGCAGGCCATCCGAAGTGGGAGTTGAGGAGGCCGGAGATGTACCCGCCCGTACCAATGAAAAAGGCCCCTCCCAGGCAAACCAGACCCACATATTCGGCGAGAAAATCAAAGCTCAGGGCGAGAAGGGCAAATATCCCCGCAGAGCAGAGCACCCTTTGCCAGTACATATCCAGACACAGGGGAAGCAGCAGAAGGGTCAGGATCAACAGGAGTCTCGGCGCCATCAGATAGCCCATCTCCGACCATGAAGACAGGGCATACAACCCCTCACTCCGGACCTTTATGCTCCTGTCCAGTCTCTTTCTTCTCTTCTCTTTCAACGGCTATACCCTTTCCTCAAGTTCCTTCTGCTTCCCCAGAAGACCAGAAGGCCTGAGGAGAAGGATCAGGATAATGGTTCCCACAAGGACCACGGATTCCCACAGGGCTCCGAAAAGGGCGGTACTGATTTTCATGGCAAAGCCGATGACAAAGGAAGCAAGGACCGCTCCTCCCCAACTCCCCAAGCCCCCGATGATGCAGACGGCAAGGGCATAGATGAGAACCCTGTAGCCCGCCTCCGCTGCGATGTTGCCAAGAGGCAGAATGGTTACGGCCGCCAGGCCTGCCAGGGCGGAACCCACAGCCATGGATATCATGGCCGTGCGGTCGGCATTGACCCCCAGCATCATGGCGGCCCGTTCGTCCTGGGCAATGGCCCTCAAGGAAAGCCCTGTTTTGGTATGGTGAGTGAAGAGCCACAACAGGACTACCACGGATATCCCGGCCCCGATGATGATAAGGCGCTGGTAGTCGACAAATACCCCGCCTATGCTCACTTTCCCTTCCACAAAGGGCCGCAACACGTAAAAGGGGCCGATAAACCCCTTGAATCCCGCAATCCCCTGCATCCTAAGGCCTTCCAGGATGATCAGGCTCACGGCAAAGGATGCGATGATCTCCGAGGTGGCCATGCCCCTCAGCCGTATGAGAACGATCCGGTAGATGAGAAGACCCACAACTGCCGAAATCCCAAGGGAGATGAGCACGGATAGGGCATAGTTCATCTTCAGATCGTTGATGAAACTCCAGGTGAGAAAACCCACCAGGACGTATATGGAGCCATGGGCGAAATTGGGTACCCTGCTCACACCGTAGACCAAGGTGAAGCCCACGGCGATGAGGGCGAATACGATGCTGTTCACAGTGCCGTAGATGAGGATTTCCATGGAGCTACCAAATGGGATTGGAGATGGACTGTTGACGCTCTCGTAAAAGCCGAAAGTCGCCTTTTTCTGTCATTCCCGTGAAGGCAGTTTCGGATCCCCGCTCCCCGTCTTGGCGAGGAAAGGCGTCGCGGGGTGCCGGTTTCGGGGACTTTTTACGAAGCCGCCACACTTCAGCCCTTTGAAATGGGCGTTCGTGTTCCCCTGTCAAGCCAACGGGCAGCAATTCCCTCGCGAGGCCCCTTTTGTCTGCCCGTATCTCCCGGCAGACAAAAGGGAGAGCCTCTCTCTGTGCGCTCTGCCGTCTCCGCTGGTGAACAACCGCCCTTCTTTCTTACTTCTTCAGCCAGGGCGGCATCTTGATCTTGCCTGTGGCAGCGACCTCCGGAAAGACCTGCACCCTTTCTCCATCCTGCCACTGGACCCAGCAGCCCAGCACGCTGTTTGACGGATCATAGCCATACACAATCTGGTGGTTCTTGTCGAACCTGATGGTTCCACGAACAGCGGGAAGATTGGTCTTCTCGATGGCAGTGATGAGTGCCTCCTTGTCCAGGGTTCCCGCCCTTTCTATGGCGTCCTTGAGGACAAAAAGGGCTTCATAGGCGCTCACGCACCCCGTGCTGCGGGGCGGCACACCCCATCGTTTCTTGAAACTCTCGTAGAATTTCATGGACAGGGGCGTCGCCTTGGTGGGGACATTCCCTGTCTCCGAGAGGGTGACCACGGTGTAGGCCCCTTTTCCGTTGGTGGCCTTCCAGAACCCCGGGTCTTCCGCAGCACCGATGAAACCGATAGGCAATGCGGGAACCTCCATGTCTGCCCACTGTTTCATGAGAATGGATGTCTCAGGGGCATAGGCCCAGATGAAGAGAACCTGCGCCCCTGATTTCTTGCACTCCGAGAGGGCCGCCGAGTAGTCCGTCGCACCGATGGGATGCTTGTCCTGGCCCACCACCTGCCAACCGTCCTTTACGGCAAGGTCTTCTACGATCTTTGCCGCTCCCCGGCACATGGCGCTGTCATCAATGGAAATGAACATTTTGGTGAAGCCGTGCTCGGCCTTGATCTTGTGGAGCAGATCGATTGCCTCCTTGATGTACCACTTCACACTGCCGCTCTCCCTGAAGGAATACCTGTACTTCTTGATGTCTGCGCCTACCTTCTTATCCCAGCCGGGTGTATAGCAGCCAATGGATACAACGTCCAAGGCTTTATACCTGGCATAGAGATCGAGGGCCGCCATACCGCATTCCGACATGCAGGGGCCGCCGGCGATCACATCCACCTTCTTCTGGAGAATGAGTTTCTCAATTGCGAGGAGCACCTCACTGGTGGGGACACCGGGTTCTTCATCCCGGGTGTCGATAATCTCCAGCTGAAGGGGGCGCATCTCCTTGCCTACCTTGATGCCGCCTGCGGCGTTGATCTCCTCGGCGGCCAGAATCATGCCCCGCTCCCCGTTCTGGCCGTAGGCACTGGCCCTGGGGACGGGCGCCCCGACGATGATGGGCTTCCCCTTCTTCGCTGCAACCGCCTGTGTCGGCAGAAAGCCCCCCAGGAAAAGGATGAGCGCGATCAGGACCACGAAAAACCGGACGACCTTGCTGTTCATGATACCCTCCCTCCTAGATATATGGGTTCATAGAAAGAGATTCCCCCCAAGGCGACCGCTTCAGGGGGAAAGGCACGCGGGTCTCAGGAAAACGGGATGTGGGGCAAAGGCACATTCGTCTCTCAAAATCCCTTGGTTGAAGCAATCGGGGCCGGCAACGTGGATCAGGGTTCTCTCTCCGGGCCTGTCACCCATGATGGACGACTTCATGTGCGGTGAGCGATAATGTGAATGAGGGTGAAATGAGCCTGCCAACGAGATGGGCCGAATATAGAAGAAAGGCGCTTGACTGTCAAGAGAACACGACAGAACACAGGCACAAGGAAGAGCTGAAGGCTCAACACGGAAGGCTGTGTTTGGGGGAAACGATTTATCGAGAAGGGCTGGACCTCGGAGGCCGGAGGGAGGGGCCGCCCGTGGGGTGGCCCGGGGGCAAGTGGAGGCTCCCTTCAGCGCTTGTCGAAAAGTGTTCTTGGCTCAGGAGAGAAAATAGGTATGGGTCGGAGAGAGCAGGTGAGGCCGTGTGGATGTGCTCCGGATGGTTGCGCACCGGCTGCGGTTCAGTCTTTTCAACTTGTAGGAATCGAAGAAGCGGATTTGTCTATCCGAGATGGCTTCCACAATGGACCAGTGGTCCCACATGGGGCCGCCGATGGCTGTCAGAATGGCCCTCCTTTCCTCTCCGTCCATGAAGTCCATCATCTCCGTCCAGAACGCATCCAAAGGCGTGTCGGGATACTGTTTGAAGGGCATGGCCCTGCTGTTGATCCTGTCTCCAACCACGTCTGCCAGAATGGACCCGATGGTCTGGAGACCCATTCCGGAAATCAGTATTTTGGGAAGGTCCCGGGTCCTTTCCAGGTAATAGATGATCTCCTGGAAAAGCTGCCTGGATTCCTCTTCCCCAATCCCCGAGATGATCCGGGTGGCGTTCACAATACAATAGACGCCACAGAGACCATCCAAGGCTCCTTGCTCGTATGGTTTCACCGTGAACCTCCCAAAAACCTATGCTCTCTGAATTAAGCATTCTGATGGTCAAACCTCGGGTGCCTCCGGGCGGCCAGATTCACCAGATAGCTCACCATGGCTCCGTAGGAATAGCCCGCCGCTTCCGCCGCATAGACGATGCTCGTATCACAACTGATATCGGCGTTGGGATTGACGTCCAGCACATAGAATACGCCGTCCCTCAGCCGGATGTCTATCCGGGCATAGTCGCGGCATCCCAGAACCCGATAGGCCTCGGAAGCGATTTTTTCCAATGAGGCGTACTCAGCGGAATCCAAAGGGGCTGGTAGCTGCAACCGAATCTCCCGATAGTGGGTTGACTCCGGCTTGAACTTCGATTCAAAGGTGCAGAGACGGTCTCGCACATCGCTGAAGGCCGCGAAATCCATTTCGGCCGGGGGAAGCATAATGATCTGCCCGTCCCCCAGCAGGGAGACATGGAATTCGCGACCGTCGATAAAGTCCTCCACCAGGGCCGGCTGGTGGAAGGCCTCCTGTACGTAAGCCACTCTCGTCCTGAGTTCCTCCTCCTTCAGCACGACCGCGCCCTTGTCCACACCGATGCTGCAATGTTCTCGGGCTGGCTTGACAATGGCAGGGTAGCATTCCCAGTCGCTGATGTCGGCTGATCCATACACCTTCCAACGTGGGGTCGACACCCCGTGTCGATCAAGGAGGCCCTTGACCCTTGGTTTGTCCCAGCTAAGGGCCAGCACACCGGGAGGGGCTCCCGTATAAGCGAAGTTGAGCGTCTCCAGGATCTCGGCCACCAGAACGTCGCTGTGCTGGATTCCGGGCAGGTCCTCACACCAGTTGAAAACCACGTATTCCTCCGGGTCATAGGCGCTGAGCAGGGTCTCCAGGTCGGTGTCGTGAACCGGGACGTTCACAACCGGATGGCCTTGTTCGCGCATGGCGTTTTCCAGGACCGTGACTTCGTGGAGGGTCTGGGTGATTTCATCAGGAGACCAGGAGAAGTCCACATTGTGGATCAGCAACACGGGCAGATCGGTCCGTCTCTTCAGCGGGTCCATGCCATATAGCCTCCCCGGAGATTTGGTGAATCCCAAGGCAATACACCACGTTGGCAGTCCTCTATGCCTGTTTCTCTTTATGAATGACCGGGAGGCTTGTGTCAAGGGCAGATTCACCTCCTGCGCAATAATTTTTTGCCCATCGCAGTGTCCCGAGTCACAAATGCGTTCACATAATCCGGGCCATTGAGGGGCCGTCGGGGGGTGGTCACTCAGGACCGCAACTGGTCTTTATCCGCAGCGGGTTACCGCCCCTAATCTTGAATTTTTTCCGATGCAGGGACAGGGATGGAGCCCGACACAGGCACGCCCGCCGGGGGCTGCTTGGGAAAAGCGCAGAAACCGGGTCCCGTCTTACAGGCATCGCCGAAATAGTTGCGGCCTGGACGACCACCCCCCGACGGCCCCTCTGAGCGGGGAGTGGTCACTCAGGACCGCAACTGATCTTTATCCGCAGCCGGTTACCAAAAGAGAAAGGTTCAAGGTACACGGTGCAAGGCGCAAGGATGAAAAAGACACTTCAGTTCTTCCTGCCTTGAGCATTGAGCCTCCTCCGTGTGGGGCCGCTTGTTGAAAGGGGTTCTTTCGTTGCAGGAGTCCTGCCCAATGATTAGTGTATAGGAAATAAATCGATTCCAGCAGGGGAGGGGCTTCCATGTGGGAATATACGGACAAGGTCAAGGAGCATTTCCTGAATCCACGCAACGCCGGTGAGGTGGAGAATCCCGACGGCGTAGCCGAAGTGGGTTCCATGGCATGTGGCGATGCCCTCAAGCTGACCTTCAAGGTGGGCGACGAAGGGAAGATTACGGAGGCCCGATTTCAGACATTCGGGTGCGCGAGTGCCATCGCTTCCGCTTCCGCCCTCACGGAAATGCTGAAGGGGAAGACCGTCGAAGAGGCCGAGAAGCTCACCAACCAGGATATCGCCGATTATCTCGGCGGTCTCCCCAAGGAAAAGATGCACTGTTCCGTGCTTGGCCGGCAGGCCCTGGAGCAGGCCATCGCCCATTACCGGGGTCAGCCCACGAAGGAGCAGGAAGGGGAAATGGTATGCGAGTGCTTCGGGGTCACCGATGTGGAGATCGAGAAGGCGGTCCGGGAGAACAACCTCTCCACCGTGGAAGATGTGACCAACTTCACCAAGGCGGGAGGCGGCTGTGAGAATTGCCACGACAAGATCCGGGAGATCATTTCCATGGTGCAATCCGAGTCAAGGCCACCTGCAAAACCGAAGCTGTCCAACATCCAGAAGATCAAGATGATTGAAGCGGTCATGGAGCGGGAGATCCGGCCATCCCTTCAGCACGACGGCGGAGATATCGAGCTCATCGACGTGCTGGGCAACCGGGTGCTGGTTGCCACTCGTGGGTCCTGTGCCGTGTGCAAGGCTTCCCATCAGACCCTGAAGAATTTTGTGGAACGCAAACTGAGGGAACTGGTTTGGCCCGAGCTTGTGGTGGAGGAGGTGCCCCAATGAAGACGGTCTATATGGACAACAATGCGACTACCCGGGTGGCGCCAGAGGTCCTGGAGGCCATGCTCCCTTATCTGGGAGACCTTTACGGGAATCCATCAAGCGCCTATTCCTTCGGGGGTCAGGTGGCCGCAAAGATCCGTGAGGCCCGCGGGCGGGTGGCAACCCTGATCGGCGCGAAGCCGGAGGAGATCGTCTTCACGAGCTGCGGAACGGAGAGCGACAATACGGCTGTCCTGTCGGCCCTCGCCACCGAGAAGGACAGGAGGCATGTGGTGACGAGCCGTGTAGAGCACCCCGCCGTCAGGAGCCTCGGCGCGCACCTCTCGAAAAGGGGATACCAGGTCACGGAAATCCCGGTCAACAGCGAGGGCCTCCTGGACATGGATCGCTACAAGAGGAGCCTGACTTCCGATACGGCCATGGTGAGTCTCATGTGGGCCAACAACGAGACAGGGGTCCTGTTCCCTGTGGAAGAGGCCGCTGCCATGGCCAAAGAGCGAGGCATCCTCTTTCACACGGACGCTGTCCAGGCCGTGGGGAAGATCCCCATCGACATGAAGAGTAACGTCATCGACATGCTCTCCCTTTCCGGACACAAACTCCACGCCGCCAAGGGAGTGGGCGTGCTCTACGTGCGAAAGGGGACCCGCTTCTCTCCCTTTCTGATCGGCGGCCACCAGGAGAACGAGCGCCGGGGCGGCACGGAGAACACGGCGAGCATTGTCGGCCTGGGCAAGGCTTGTGAGCTGGCGGCCTTGCGTATGGGAGAGGAGAACACCCGGATCAGGGCCCTGCGGGATATGCTGGAGGCCGGGATCACCTCACGGGTCCCGAACACAAAGGTCAGCGGAAGCATCGAGAAACGGCTCCCCAATACGACCAACATCAGCTTCGAATATGTGGAAGGCGAGGCCATCCTGCTCATGATGGATGAATTGGGCATCTTTGCGTCTTCGGGCTCTGCGTGCACCTCGGGGTCGCTGCAACCGTCCCATGTTCTGCGTGCCATGGGGGTGCCCTTTACCATGGCCCACGGCTCCATCCGGTTCAGCCTCAGCGTCTACAACACCCAGGAGGAGATCGAGTATGTCATCGAGAAGCTGCCTCCCGTGATCGAAAGGCTGCGCAGCTTTTCCCCTTACTGGAAGGGGGGCGCCAAGGCCTGCGCCGCTTGAGAGAGGAGTGCCGCCATGGAGGAAAGACCTTCCCGGGAAAAGTGCAAGGTGGACCTGGCCGCGAGAAGGGAGTTTCGCAAGGACATCCCGGCGGTGGTCCGGGAGCTCGTTCTCTCCTGTGATCGGGAGGATTGTTTCGATCACGTGAGTCCTGAGCCCCTTCCCTCGAGGGACGCGGCCATCGACCTCATCCGGAGGGCGATGCGGATCCTTTACCCAGGTTATTTCATTCGCTCCCGGGTGGATGAAGTGAACCTGGACTACTATTTCGGCCAGGAGGTGATGGAGTTCTACGAGCATCTCTCGGAACAGCTCACCCTCTCCGTTCGACACGAGTGCCTGCGCCACGACCTGCCCTGCACCCGGTGTGAAGAAAGGGGCCAGGAAGCCGCCTTGGACTTCCTCAAGCGGATCCCAGACCTGCGGGCCGTGCTGGCAAAAGACGTGCGGGCCGCGTTTGAGGGAGATCCTGCCGCCGGGAGCTACGACGAGATCATCTTCAGCTACCCGGGGCTCTTTGCCGTCACGGTTCACCGGATTGCCCACCGGATCCATGAGATGGAGATCCCCCTGATCCCCAGGATCATGAGCGAGTACGCCCACAGCCATACCGGGATCGACATCCATCCGGCCGCCCATATCGGGGAGAGCTTCTTCATCGACCATGGGACGGGCGTGGTCATCGGGGAAACATGTGTCATCGGGGACAGGGTGAGGCTCTATCAGGGTGTGACCCTCGGGGCGCTGTCGATCCCCAGGGACGCCACGGAGGGTCTCCGGAAACAGAAGCGGCATCCCACCATCGAGGACGACGTGGTCATCTATGCCGGGGCGACCATCCTGGGCGGGGAGACAGTCATCGGTGCCCGCTCCGTGATCGGCGGAAATGTGTGGATCACCGAGTCCGTGCCCCAGGACACGAAGGTCTTTCTGAAGAAGCCGGAGCTGGTGATCAAGGGGAACTAACGCTGTTCTCCTGAGAGACCACCCCCCGACGGCCCCCTGAGCGCCGGGTGGTTCTCTCAGGGCGGCAACTCATCTTGCTCCGGTGCCGGTAACAGCCCCCGTAACAAAAAGGAGGTCAGGAGTGGGCCGGGTTTTTCAGGACATCATGCAGACCACAGGGTTCACCCCCTTGGTCAGGCTGAAGCGCATGGCCAAAGGGCTTCCCGGCGTCGTGCTCGTGAAGCTGGAGTTCAGGAACCCCCTGGGCAGCGTCAAGGATCGCATCGGCACGGCCATGATCGAGGCAGCGGAAAGGCAGGGGCTCATCCGTGACGATACCCTGATCGTTGAGCCCACGAGCGGTAACACGGGGATTGCCCTGGCCTTTGTCTGCGCGGCAAGGGGATACCGCCTGATCCTCACCATGCCGGAGAGCATGAGCCTGGAAAGAAGGAAGCTCCTGAAGCACCTGGGGGCGGATCTCGTCCTCACGCCCGGGGCCGAGGGAATGAGAGGGGCGATCCGGAAGGCCCGGGAAATCCTCTCCGAGACCCCCGGCGCCTTCATGCCCGATCAGTTTGCCAATCCGGCCAACCCGGACATCCACCGCAGGACCACGGCCGAAGAGATCTGGAACGATACCCAGGGCGGGGCTGACATCCTCGTGGCCGGTGTGGGCACCGGCGGGACCATCACCGGCGTGTCCGAGGTAATCAAGGCCAGAAACCCTTCCTTCAGATCTGTGGCAGTAGAACCTGCCGCATCTCCCGTGCTCTCCGGAGGGAATCCCGGCCCTCACAAGATCCAGGGGATCGGCGCTGGGTTCGTGCCCGAGGTGCTGAACAGGGAGATCATCGACGAAGTGATCACCGTGGGCGATGAGCAGGCCTTCGAGACGGCCAGGGATATGGCGAAAAGGGAGGGTATCCTCTGCGGCATCTCCTCCGGGGCGGCCGTCTGGGCCGCTCTGGAAGTGGCGAGGCGGCCTGAATGCGCGGGGAAGCGGATTGTCACGATCCTGGCAAGCACCGGCGAGCGGTATCTGAGCACCGACCTGTTCCAACCCTAAAATGCGCCAAGCTGGCACGAAGTTATCTTGATCTTCATGGCCTCACAGGCAGAGGACACTGCCATTTTGTGGAGATGAAGTTCGTCCGCGATCTGCCATGCGGCAGCGCAAGGCAGGCGGCCGTCCACAAGGGCCTTTTGGATTGCATCCTTGAGAGAGGCTGCAACAGTGGCAGCCGGCTTCACCTTCCTCTTCTCTGGGCGGTATCCGTAGAGACCGAGCTGGCATTTCACAATCGGTATCTCCAGGATATCGGCTGTAAATCCAACCTCTTCCACGGGCACCCCCAGATCGGCGGCAAGGGAAAATGCCACGGCACAAGGCAGCTCGCCTTTCTTGGCCTTGTCCCGAAGGGCTTGGACAACCTCCTCCTGCGGCTTTTTTTCAGGGGCGTGCTTCCTGCTGAACTGCGAACGATCTCCAGACGTCATGGCGATCTCCTTTTCATGGAATGGAATAAAATAAGGCTTTTGTTCGATCAGTTCAAGGAGAACGCGCAGGGGAAACTTGGGCCAGTAGCCCGGAAAAAGGAAACGACGGAGACGTCGGTGAGCAAGGCAGGTCCTCAGAGCAGGCAATGACGTCTCCGCCGTCGAGAATGGGGGTTTTAGGAAGACGTTAGTGCAAGGTTAGAAAGAAAGGTTCACGTTTCTACAGGGCCTCGGACTATCCTGTGAGCGCCACCTGGAAACCCCCTGCTGCAATCCACCCATGGGAGGCTCTCTTCCGTCATCGGGTGTCATATTCAGGGTGTGGGGCCCGGTGGAATCTCTTGCCCTCTCATAATGCAAGAAACGTGCGAGCCGGGGAGGAGGTGTTTTGCTTTTTCAACCTATCGGAAAGAATGGGATTTCCGCGGACTGATCGACAGGGACGCAGGCGGCAGGGTGTTAAAAAACCCGACAGGTTGGAAAGCCTTCCGCGCCATGTCTTTTCGCCATCATTGGGAGATGCAGGCGCCGAAGGCGATAAAGGCCACTTCCTCACCGGAAGCCGTCAGTACGGCCTTGCCCGTTTCCTCTGAGATAGCGATCGTCCATCCCACACCGTCCCTTTTTTCCTCTACACGGTCTTCCGAGCCCTGCAACATGAGCTTGCCGTCCACGCGCTCCATGCGCTCGATGTCCGACTCCCGCTTGTCCTCCGCTACCGTGACCGGGTAGAGCTTCTTCCTTTCGAAGTCGATCCTGTAGAATTGGGGAATACCCACTTCTTCCGGCATCACCTCCGAACACACGCCGTCGGGGGTACACTCAATGACTCTCATCAGGCAGAAGAGCAGCGGTTTGGATCCGTCAAAATCCCCGGCTGAGACCGGCACGACCATAAGACAAACAAGAAAGAGGGCCGAAATGAGCAGGTTCACTTTCTTCATGACTTTTCCCTCCTTTTCATCAATCCGGTGCTTCCAGACTCCACCCCTCCGGGCCCTCTATTTCACCGTATAGCCCTTCCCTTCGAGGCACGCGGAGAGGGCGCGGTTGTATGTGTTGCGTTTGCTCGCATAGGCAGATGCCTGTTCCTGTTCCCACTGCTGCCTTGCCCTCTCGTCCTGGCTTCTCTTGGCGCTGTGGTGCATGCCTCCCAGAAGCGCGCCGGCACCGGCACCCAAAGCCGCCCCCTTGCTTCCCGATTTGTGGCGGATTTTTCCGATGATTGCCCCGCCAACCGCGCCTACGGCTGCGCCTTTCAGCAGGTCTCCGCCTGCACTTCCAGCCTTCTGACCGGGCGGGGGCGATGTGGTCCTCGGTGTCTCCATGGGGTCGAACCCGGACTGCTTCTTGGCCCACTGGTAACACTCAAATTTGTCCTTTTCCATCTGCTGCTCACTCTGGCCCTTGGCCGGGAAAACGATCAGATCATCGGCCATCGCATGGGTCAAGGCGAGGGAGAGAGCAAGGAGGGTTAATAGGGCTGTAGATGAACAAAACCTTTTCATAGGGATCACCTCCTCTTGGCTGCAGGAAAGATGAGTTGCGGCCCCGTGAGACTACCCCCAGGGCGGCCCCTCGATCACCCGGCATTTGTAAAGGCATTTATGGGACACGACACTGGCGGCCATACCTTCTCACGATGCCCTCGATCACGCCTCCGGCGATGGCAAGGGCCTTGTCGGAGATGGTGAAGCAGTCGGCCACATTGCCTCTGGGGTCGATGTCGCCGACTTTGAGTCCTTCACGGACGCGGACGCCTCTATGAATAAGACCCCGGATCACCCCTGCGATATTCGCGTGCAGGGCTTTTCCCTCAACGAACCCAACCAGATCCCCGGGCTTCACCATGTCTCCGATATCCAGCGTGTTTTCCCAGAGACCGTCCGCGGGAGACCTCAACACGCGATCCGAAGTGATTCCCTTTACCGGGCCGGGCACCCCGGTGTCGGGCTCGGCCGAGCCGGAGGTGAGGAGACGACCCAGGCGGTGGCCGCGGTTCGTTTCCACCACAAAGTGGGCGTCCTTTCCGGCTTCGAACCCGGGGCCGAGGGCAATCACAAGGGGCGCATCGCGGATCGTAGTCCCGAGGTTTCTCTTGGCGATGATGGCGTCTACGAGGGCCTCAGGTCGCAGGGCCTCCTTGGTCCTGCATTCGGGGTCCACCAGGACCGGGATCTCACCGCGTTCCCAGGGTCCGGGGATCTCCCGTGCGCTGCCGACCAGGACCGCTCTCACCCCTTCCACTTCAGCACTCCGGTCAAAGACCGCTTCACAGAAGGAGACCTTTCTTCTCACGGACAGCGGTGCCGGGATCTCGGTGATGAGGACCCGAAAGCCGCATTGGTACAACCTCCACGCAACACCCGAGGCAAGGTCGCCTCCCCCTCTTATGAGCACGCGGATCTCGGATGGTCTGAAGTCTGTCTTCACCGGTATCTCCTCAGGATTCTGCAGTTTAAAAAGGCCCTTGTCAATTGCTTGCGGGGACCGGTTTCAGGAACCTCCCTTTTCCCTCATTTCATCCAGGGATTTGGGGAGATCCTCGACCATACGGCTTCGAACGGTTACGACATAAGGCCTGCCGGTCATCATGGCATACACCCTGTCGCCGCCCGGGGCCTTGAAGGATCTCCCGTATAGGATTTCTTCCGTCCTGTTGCCGTCCGACAGGGCCACCCGGGTCGCGGGGGGGTCAAGGCCGAAGGACCCCAGTGCTTCGGCCTTCTCCTTTTCAAAGGAAAGGGCATAGGCAAGGAGGGTATCCCTGATGATAAGATTCACCTTTTCCCGGTCCAGCGTCAATGGATCGCTTCCCTCCAGGATCCACCGGCCCTCGTTTTTTTTGAACTTCCAGTCCGCGGATTCGGTTCGGATGAGCACCCGTTCGATCCTATCCGGTTCCAGGGTGAAAAGGCTTTTGTTGCGAAGGTCGAAGAGGTTCTTGTCGAGAGCCGCCCTGTCGGCGGTCCGGACCAGGTAGATCTTACGTCCTTCCCCTTTCCCGGCATAGCATCCTTCTCCCAGGGGACTTTGGGAACCGAAGGAGATGGAATCCTGCTTTTCTCCTGACCAGAAAGAGATGATCAATTCAGGCTTGTCCAGGCCGAACGCGGAAAGATGATCGGCCTTCTCGGAGACGAGACGGGAGAATCTCAGCTCAGCCAGCGTGTCCACGAAGCTGGTGACGGCAATCTTCTCCGTCCCGCTCCGCACAGGAGAGACAATTCCCCAGTCTTTCTCGTCCTCCCCGTACCCCCTTTCCAGCTTGAGAGAGACCGAACCCCGTTGAAGCACCAGGCCGTCTATCTGGGATGCCGTCACATGGAAAAGCCGTTTGGCCTCCAGGTCGGCCGCCTTTTTCCTCTTCTCCGTATGCGATTCGTAGAGGTAAAGGCCCACCAGCACAACCGCTGCCACAAGGTAGACAAGGGTTGAACGATACCTCACCGGGCCCTCCTCCGGCTCCAGACGACAATACCCGTAACCAGCACGAGGAGGGGGATGAGGACGACGGGAACCCAGAACAGGACCTGGCCCTGCCTCCGGGTGAGCATCAGGGTCTGAGATGGCCTCTGCTCCTTCTGGATGGTGAGGAGATCTTGCCTTCCCGCCAGATAGTTGACGGTGTTGCCGATCAGGTCACCATTGCCCGAGAGGTGCAGGAATTTGTTGCTCACGAAATCCACGTTGCCGAAAACAACCAATTTCCCTTTACCGGGGGAATT
>JAFGPH010000343.1 GCA_016926135.1 Deltaproteobacteria bacterium | reverse complement strand
TTCGACATTCGAATTTCGGATTTGTCCTTGTATCGATCTTCGAATTTCGAGATTGTCTTTAAATGCTAGGCTGTGCCTCGATCGAAGCCCGGCCTTGACGCGTGCCTAGAGCCCGCAGGGAACACAGACCGGCTTTGACCTTTGAGACCCTGATGCTTGTTGTCATTGTGTATTCTGTCTACTGTATTCTTTCTATTCTGTTTTTTGTCACACTTTCATCTTCATGAAGCGTTTCCCTTTCAGAATCATGTTTCTGTGCATCTTTCTTCCACCCATATGCTATGGCCTGACCCTGCAGGTGTTGGAGAGATACCTCCAGGGGCGGGAGTTCTCAAACCTCAACCGCGTGCTTGTTCGGAACCTGGATGCCCTCTACCAGGGCCGGTACACGGTTCAGGAGGAGATCACGAGGAATGTCCGCGACTATCTGAAGGGGAGCATCAAGCGCAGTCTCGGAATCAGCACGAACATCCTCGTCAAGACCCGCGACGACAGGATCCTCTACCCGAGCCGCCTGTCGAGTGGCTCTTTGTCGACAGAACTCCACCCGGAAGCACCCCACGAGCCGTTGAACTACGTGGAGGTGGCCTCGGAGAACTTCAATACCCTGAACGACGGACTTGTGCTCTCGGTAGATGTGAAGGTGAGGCACAACGCCTGGCTTTCAAACAGCATACTCCTTTTCTGCGTGTTGCTGTCCTTGATGGTCCTTCAGAGGGCGGTCAAGAGGAAGCTCGGAGAGAGCGAAGAGGAGGAAGAGGCGCGGAAAAGACGTATCGAACAACTCACCGAAGAACTCTCGATGGTCGGGGGCAGCCTCCGGGAGGTGGAGGTCAGGGAGGCGGAGCACCGGCGGAAGATACTGGATCTCAGCCGGGACAAGGCCTTGCTCTCAAAGGACATTGACGGCCTGTTGGAGGAGGTCGAGAGGCAGGAAGCCGGGCTGCAGGGTCAGATAGAAATGAAGGCTGCTTTGGAAACGGAGATCCTCCATCTGAAGGAGGAATTGAGCCGTGCAAAAGAAAAGGTCTCAAAGCCAAAACAGAGAAAAAAACCTCTGGACTCAGTGGAGAAGAGGTTTCGCGTTCTCTACAAGAATCTGAAGTTCACCGATCGCGCCGTGGAGGGGTTCCTCTCCCTCACCGAGGAGTACCAGCTCAAGGCCGAGGAGTTGATTCACAGGCTCAACGAGGACGCCTCGCTCGTAAGCGTCAAGAGAAAAGTCTTTGGCAAGGGCGGAAAGATGGATATACTGGAGGCGGATTTCGCCTATTCGGGAAGGCTTTATTACCAGAAGGAGCCCCAGAGCACGAAAATCAGGATCGTCGCCATCGGCACAAAGAACACCCAGGAGAGGGACCTGGCGTACCTGGAAAGCGTGAAATGAGGGAGACCAAGACAATGACCGGTAAGGTGAAAAAAAAGACCATTCTTCTCGTTGAAGATGACCCGGCCGTTCTATCCATGCTCGTGAAGAACCTGGAGTACTTTGGTTACGAAGTGATCCAGGCCGTGGACGGCATGGAGGGGCTGAAGATGCTGGAGACGGGCCGATATGACCTGGTCATAACCGATATCGTCATGCCCTACGTCAGTGGTGTGGGCGTCGTGAGCGCCCTGAAGCAGAAGATGCCGCAGATCCCGGTCATCGCCATCACCGGTTACGGCAAGGAACCGGAAACAGCGGCCCTGGAAAAGAAGGCGGATCTGGTGCTGGCCAAGCCCGTCAAGATCGCCTACCTGAAGGAGGAGATCGCCAGGCTCCTGGGTTCTTCCCACAAGGAGGAGGCTCCATGACCGCGCTCTACGTGATGAGTGGTCCGAACAAGGGTCAATCCTTTCCGTTGAACGGCGATACGGTTTATGTGGGTCGCTCGCCGGAGAACCAGATTCAGATCCATGACAAATCGGTGTCCCGGAGGCATCTGAAAATCCTTCTGAAGCAGGGGAAACACTTCTTCGTGGATTTGAACAGCACCAATGGGACGTTTATCAGTGACAAGCCCATCGAGCCCGGAAAGGAGTTCCAGATCGAAGAGGGTGTCCCGGTGGCGATCGGTAATGTGGTGGTCTGCCTGGGTAAGCCCGGTGACTGGGATGTCCTCGCCGTGCAGGAGTCCATCGATCTTTCCGACGGATTCATGGAGACCGGCGTTTTCGATCGTTCCCTGACTTCACCAAAGAACCTGGACCTGATTTACAAGATCTCCAATGTCCTGATGCAGTCCTTGAATATCAATGAGATCCTGGAAAAGGTGTTGGACTACATCTTCGATCTTCTCCAGAGGATTGACCGGGGGGTCATCATCCTGGTGGAGAGTGAGACCGGAAGGCTTCTGGATGTCATCTCAAGGTCTTCGGACAGGGGTGACAGAACCACCAAGATGTACAGCAGGACGATTGTGGATAGGGTCATCAGGGAGCGCAGGGCCCTGGTCATGTCCGATACCCAGGGGGAGAGAGACGTCAGTCGTTCAGAGAGCATGGAGATCATGAAGGTGAAGTCGGTCATGTGTGTCCCCTTGATCAGCAGGTCTCAGATTCGGGGGGTCCTCTATGTCGACTCGGTCGATAAGCCATACGGGTTCCGAAAGCAGGATCTTCAGCTCTTGTCGGCACTGAGCGGACCGGCTGCAATCGCGATCGAGAATGCGCTCCTGTACTCCAACCTGGAGAAACTGGTTGCGGAGAGAACCCGTAATGTGCAGGAAATACAGGAGAAACTCAAGGAAAGCGAGGCCCGGTTCAAGGGTGTATTCGATCACATGAGCAATGGTGTGGTCGTATTCAAACCCCTGGACGGGGGCCGGGATTTCGAGGTGCTGGACCTGAACAGGGCCTATCAGTCCCTGAGCGGGATTGCCGACAAGAGGAAAGTGGCGGGCAGGGGCATTCTCCAGGTCTTTCCGGAACTGGAGAGGACGGGGCTTCTGGATGTGATGAGGAAGGCCTGGAAGACGGGCACCCCTGAGCGGTGCTCCGTCTCCCTCAATGAGGGAGAGAAACTGCTTTGGTGGCGGGAATATTACATCTACAAACTGCCTTCGGGTGAGATTGTGACCATTTTCGAGGATATAACCCAGAGAAAGAAGGCGGAAGAGGATCAGAAGGCCCTGCAGCAGCAACTCCTGCTGTCTCAGAAGATGGAATCCATCGGGGCCTTTGCGAGCGGTACGGCCCACAATTTCAGGAATATCCTACAGGCCATCTCAGGGAATACGGAATATCTGGAGATGACACACAGTGATGAATCGGACATCAGGGAAGCGAGCAGGAGCATCCAGGAGTCTGTGGAAAAGGGCGTGGATCTGATCAACAATCTGCTCCATTTCTCCCGAAGGGGAGGCAAGTATGAGCTTTCAGATCTGGATCTTTCCGAGGTGGTCAGGAGCGCCTATGCCATTATCCAAAAGGTCTTTGACAAAAGCATCGAAATCCGGGTGGACCTGGAGGCGGGGCTCATGATCAAGGGGAACCACTCTTTGCTCAGCCAGGTCTTTTTGAATCTTTTCGCCAATGCCCGGGACGCTATGCCGGATGGGGGCAGGCTGATCATTGAGGCCAGGCGGCAAAGGGATTCCGCCGTGGTGACCGTGCAGGACACCGGCATCGGCATGGAACCGGAGGTGCTGGAGAAGATTTTCGACCCCTTTTTCACCCTCAAAGAGGTGGGCAGGGGGACAGGGCTTGGTCTTTCGACCACCCATGGCATCGTGGAGCAGCACAACGGTACCATCCGCGTATTTTCGAGGCCGAAGGCCGGTACGACCTTCAGGATCTCCCTCCCCATGGTAGCGGCAGAGAAGGCTGCCACCCCGGAACCCCAGAGACGCCTCGTGTACGGCAAGGGCGAGAAGGTCCTGATTGTGGACGACGAGCTGCCTTCCCTTGAAGCCCTGACAAGCCTGACCAGGAAACTCGGGTATGAAACGATCCCCGTGGACAAACCGCTTGACGCATTGAAGAACTATGCCAAATGGTCTCCCGACATTACCCTTATGGACAGGAACATGCCTCAGATGGACGGTGTCACATGCATCAAGGAGATCATCAAGCGGGACCCGAACGCCCGGATTCTCATCATTTCAGGCTATGACGAGTCCGGTCCCGACGGCATCGATGAGGCCGTCAGAGGACTGATCAGGGGCTATATCACGAAGCCCTGTGGCATTGAAGATCTGAGCGTCCGGATCTCCCGTGCTTTGGAGAAATGAAAAGAACGTGTTTTCACCACCCGCTACGCTAGAGGCACAGAGGGCACAGAGACGACTTGTTTTTCTGTTGTCCCGATTCTGTCGGGACAACAGAAAAGGAGCCTCTTGACAAGTTTGGTTGTTGATTTGCGCGACAGATGTACCTGCGTGATAGGATGGCACACGGGATAAGGGTTAATAGCAAAGCGAACCGCCGGAGGCGAGCTGTTTTTCCCCAATCGGCATCTCCCGATTGGGGAAAAGAGAAATAAACTCTGTGTCCTCTGTGCCTCTAGTGACCCTGAGCCTGACGAAGGGGAACGGGCGGTAAAAAGCAGGGCAGGATTCACCACAGAGACA
>JAFGPH010000342.1 GCA_016926135.1 Deltaproteobacteria bacterium | reverse complement strand
CGAGGCAGTGCTGGTTGTATTGGCTCACCGTGAAGTTGAGGGAGATGCTCGGGCGTGGCTTTGCCGAAGACTGCCTGCTTGCCTGAACTTCCCAGATTCCCTTGGCCGCCCTTTCAAAAGATCCTTGCACGCCCCGGATGAAGTCATGGATCTCCGGTGGGCCGTCCATGGAAACCCACAACTCCGTGAGTCCGACTTCGACGAAGAAGGCGGCGTAGTCCTGGAGCAGATACCCATTGGTGGTAATCTGTAGAGCGTGACCGGAGGCCAGAACGCGGCGGGCGACCTCTCGGAGATGAGGGTAGAGCAGGGGCTCTGTCCCGGTGATGGCGATCGCGGGTTTCCAGGACGCCGTGTCGTCCAGGAGCGCGTAGATGGTCTCCGGGCTAAGGGATGAGCCGGCTCGGTCCATGACCCGGTAGAACTGTCCATCCCTGTTCCGTTGGCCGAGGTCACACATCTTGCAGCGCAGGTTGCACTGGCTGTTCACGACCAGATAAAGGGTTTGAGGATTGGGCGTTTCTCGTTTCATGCCCTGTCCATGAACCTCCTGAACCACATCTCGAGGCTGATCCAGCGCCAGATCTCCCAGGTGTAATCCCTCTCCCCTCTCAGGTGCTGGCGAAACTTCCGGACGACCTTTTCCGGATCCAGGATGCCCCTCGATTTGAAGGAGGCTGAGGTAAAGAGATCCTCAATGCCCAGCCTAAGCTCGTTCCGAAACCACCTGGCCATGGGCGTGGCATACCCCTTCTTGTCTCTTCGCTCCACCAGCTCACGGGGGAGTCGATCCCTCATGGCTTCCCGTAGCACCCTCTTGGTCGTGGTGCCCAGGATCTTCCAGGATGCGGGCAGAGTCAAGCAGTACTCCACCAGGCGGTGGTCCAAGAAGGGAAGCCTCGCCTCCACGGAAAAGGCCATGCTCATCCGATCCTCGTAGTGGAGCAGAGCTGGCAGGCTGGTGCGTCGGAGGGTCCAGTAGAGGGTGCGGTTGAGGTCCTCGGAAAAGGGTGTGTCAAAATGGAGTTCAGCGGGTGAGGCAAAGGCAAAATCGCGACAGAAGGAGGCGCAAAGCACGTCGTGGCCGTTCCGGGAAGGGTAGTAGTGTCTCTTCAAGCGCTCATAGAGTTGGATACCAGTGAGTGCTTCTGCCTCGGAAAGCTCTTTCCAGAAGCGGAGGAGAAGGGTCTCGTCTCTATGTGAGAGGGCATGGTTGAAGAGATCGTTCAGATAGGACTCGAAGTAGTAGAAGTAGCCTCCCAGCAGTTCGTCCCCGCCCTGGCCGTCCAGGGCCACGCGGACGTGCCTCGCCATTTCCTGAAAGACGAACCACTGGCTGTAGATGCCATATGCGGCCGAGGGCTCGTCCAGATACCAGGTGATTTCATCCAAAATGCTCCAGAATCCCTCGGAAGTGGGCAAAAGGGTCTTTCCGGAAATGGGAAAGGCACGCTCCATCAGGTCCACGAAGTAACGCTCGCTGCAATCCGGGTCCGCATACTCGGCAGAGAAGGTCTGGACCGGCGCGTCCTGGGTCCCGCAGGCCAGGGCCACGATGGAACTGGAATCCAGCCCCCCGCTCAGGCAGGTTCCCACGGGCACGTCGCTCCGGGTAAGGCGCAGGCGCACTGCATCGGCGAGAAGGGTCCTGAAAGGCCCGGAGGGGTTTTCTTCCAACCAGGATTCCCCTCCGCTCAGGTCCCAGTAGGCCGTGATCGTCACCCTCCCCGATGCATCCACGGTCATGTTGTGACCGGGAAGCAGGGCAGAGACGCCCTCAAAGGCCGTCCGTTCGTCCCAGTCCACGGCTCCCCGGGTCACAAACCGGTAGATCCAATTCATATCCGGGTTCCTTGGGACCAGAGCGCTTGCCAGCAGGGCCTTGATCTCCGAGGCAAAAAGAAAGGCATCAGGGGTCGCGGCGTAGTAAAGGGGCTTCACACCCAGTCGATCCCTGGAAAGGAAGAGGGATCCCTGCTCCCGATCCCAGATCGCAAAGGCCCACATGCCGTTGAAGCGGTTGACGCAGGCTTGCCCCCATCGGGCATAGGCGTAGAGGACCACCTCGGTGTCTGTTTCCGAGACGAAAGAATGACCTGCCTGCCGGAGTTCTTCCCTCAACTCGATGTAGTTGTAAACCTCGCCGTTATAGACGATCCCGTAGCGGCCGTCCTCGCTAAGCATGGGCTGGTGTCCTCTCTCGGTCAGGTCGATGACCTTCAGTCGCGTATGCCCGAGATGGAGAGAAGGACTTTTTCCGGTTCCACCGAAGGAATAAATGCCAAGGCCATCCGGACCCCGGTGTCTGAGGGTCTCGGTCATGGCCTTCACCGTCTCCCTGGGGTGGGAAAGGCGGCTCCCAGGCTCGTTTGTTTCAAGGGTCAGGACGCCGGTGATGCCGCACATGGGGACGCCCCTTCCTTGTAGGCCGAAACGTAGAGAAACCATCCGAACCGTCTGCCGATCCATTGGCAGAGGCCCTCAGGGAAGATATCCGGTTTTCCGGGAAAATGAAGGTGGGAGAAGAAATAGGGTCGAAAGCGAAGGTCCCTGAATCCGTCCATCATAAGCGTGATCTCTTTCCGGCTGAAGAATTTGCCCAGGGGGTTTCCCGGGCCGTCCAGGTAGTTGCAGAGCTCCTGGATGCTCCACCCCCGAAATCGTGGATTGAGGTACTTCATGGCCGGGATCCTGAGGCGGAAAAGGACCGAGTTTCTGTTGTAGATCATGATCACGGCCTTCCCGCCCGGTCGAAGGACTCGGTGGATTTCGCGAAACGACTCGTGGGTCCGGGGACTGTGGTGCAGCACACCGAGGGAGTAAACCAGATCGAAAGAACTGTCGGCGAAGGGGAGGCGAGCGGAATCGGCCTGAAGAAGCTCCGCTCGAAGGCCGGCAGATCTGATTCTCTTGCGGGTGAGGTCCAGGGCCGCTCCCGTGAGGTCGATGCCGTGGGCCTCAGCGCCCGCCATGGCAAACTTACTGAGGATGTAACCGTTTCCGCACCCCACATCCAGCACCTTGTTGCCGGCGAAGTGTGCCGGGGAAAGCATTTCTTCCACAAAGGCATCCGGCTCGTTCTGGCGCCGCATGGCATCATAGATTCTGAAGAACGCCGGGGTGCCTGGTTCGTG
>JAFGPH010000341.1 GCA_016926135.1 Deltaproteobacteria bacterium | reverse complement strand
CCGATATTTTTTCTTCTCAAGGTGAAATGCCCGGTGATCGCCCGGCATCTTGGGATCCCGGAAGGGGCGCTTATCCTTCAAGACGCCCGTCTGAGGCGGGGTGTGTCTCAGTACACCTTTTCATGAATACGTTCACGAACAGGGAGACTTGGGCCCTATGGAGAGAATCGGAAAGGATCACTATTACCTGAATATCGCGGCGGAGGTTTCAAAGCGTGGAACCTGTTTGCGACGGAATTACGGAGCGGTGATCGTCAATCGTGATGAGATCATCGCGACCGGGTACACCGGCGCCCCACGGGGTGCCAGGAATTGCGTGGATATCGGGTATTGTATCAGGTCAAAGATGGAGGTTCCCTCCGGAGAACGATATGAACTTTGCAGGTCGGTGCATGCGGAGATGAATGCCGTCATTCATGCATCAAGAAGGGATGCCTTAGGCGGACGCATGTATCTCATGGGGATGGATGCCCGGGACGGAAAACCGCTTCGGGATGGTGCGGAACCTTGCAGGTTGTGTAAAAGGGTAATCATTAACGCCGGCATTGAAGAGGTGGTCACCAGAAACGGGAACAGGGAGCTGATGATCTACGAGGTTCGCGACTGGATCGCCAGCGAGGATATCGATTACGGGTTTAAACCGCGGGAAATGGGCGCCAAAAAGTAGTGTGCCGGGTGGGGCGCGTTTATTCCTAAAGAGGCCTGCCTGAAACCCCATCCGACAGGCGACACCAGGAGGAAGGTCGTTTGAAGATTGCTGTTTGCTCAGAGGGTCCGGAGCTGGATGCCAGGATGTGTGACAGGCTGGGACTCTCGCCTTATTTGCTCATTGTCGATCTTGAATCCAAGGGCGTTGAGGTGATTCGGAGTCCGAGACACCCGGCAGGCGGGTCCGGGATGCAGATGGTTGGTCTGATTATCGCCAAAAAGTGCGATGTGCTCATCGCGAAATGGTGTAGTCCCACCGCAGAGAGGCATCTCACGGCCCATGGCGTAGGGATCGTGACGGGTATGAGCGGCACAGTGGCCGATGTCCTCGAGAAGTTTGAAAACAAACGGAAGGGGCACTTGGGGCATCCTGAGGAATCGGCGCGGGTTGTCTGGAAGGTTGACCGCAGAATCGCGGTGAATGCGATTCGGAGTGCCGCCAATCAGATCAAAAGCCTGTTTCCCGTTATGGTGGGTGTCGTTTTTCTGGTCGGTCTTTTCAGTGCATTCCTGGCGGAAGATCTGGTCAACACTCTATTCACGGGAAGTTGGTGGTGGGATTCGCTCTGGGGGGCTTCCTTGGGGAGTCTACTTGCGGGCAACCCCATCAACAGCTACATCATTGGCCGGCAATTGCTCAAAGTGGGGGTGAGCCTCGTTGCCGTGACCGCCTTTATCTGTTCCTGGGTCACGGTCGGCCTTGTGCAGTTACCGGCCGAAGCTGCTGCTTTGGGTTGGAAGTTCGCCGTGCTCAGAAATCTATCCTGTTTTGGGCTCTCCATGGTCATATCCCTTACGACGATGTTCATCGTAGGTCTCTTCGGGGTGTAGCCTGGGTTGGTGTCGGGCGGATCAAAAATGAATCTTCGGAAGAGGATGCCTTCCATGCGACTCGTATTTCCGGGGTCGGTGCTGGGCCTTTACCTTGCGCTATGGCTGATCGCCCCAGGGAAGACCATCCTGGCGCTCGGTAGCAGCCTGGCCGTCTTTTCTCATGTCTTGATGCCCCTGTGCCTGGTATTCCTTCTTATGGTCGGAATGAATATCTTTTTGAAGCCACCACACCTTGCCAAATTCGTGGGAAAAGGAATAACCATGAGGGGAACGCTTCTCGCGGCGGTTGCAGGGATCATCTCGGCAGGGCCGATTTATGCCTGGTATCCCATGCTCAAGGACGTCCGTGAAAAGGGAGTGGAGCCCTCCCTGATTGCCGTGTTCCTTGTAAACCGTGCAGTCAAGCCTTTCCTTTGGCCTGTGATGATTTCTTTCTTCGGCTGGGTCTACGTCCTGGCCCTCACGCTCCTGATCATGGCAGGATCGCTTTGCGTGGGCACCGTTGTGGGCGCCTTGTTGGATTCTCGAACCGGGAAGGGATGTTGATGAGGGCATCCATCATGAGAGGCGTATGAAATCGAATGCGCAATCCCTGTTGCCAAGGCTAAAGGCCTGGTTTGCCGAGTATGTCCATCAGTTTTCTTCCGATGATGCGATTATCCAGGAAAACATGGACTTGAAGGTGGAGCACACCCGCAGGGTTTGCGAGGCGATCGGGGATATCGGGCGGAGTCTCGATTTGTCCGGGGAGGATCTCTGCCTGGCCGAAGCCTCGGGGTTGCTGCATGACATCGGTCGGTTCGAACAGTTCAGGCAATACAGGACATTTGCCGATTACCGGTCGGCGAACCATGCCGAGCTTGGCGTGAAGGTCATACGGGCCAACCGGGTCCTGGACGGCCTTGAACCTGCCTCCGCCGATATCATTGTTCGGGTGGTAGGATACCATAACCTTGTCGCGCTGCCTGTTGGAGAAGAGGAGAGATGCCTCTTTTTCCTGAAGCTGCTCAGGGACGCGGACAAGGTAGATATCTGGCGGGTGGTTACCGAATATTACCAGGGTGCAGAGAACAACCGGAACCGGACCGTTGAATTGGATCTGCCGGATATAGACCGGATTTCGGATCCGGTCCATGATGCCCTCATGAACGGGAGGCTCGCACGAATGGGCGACCTCAAGACCTTGCATGATTTCAAATTGCTCCAGATCGGATGGATTTATGACGTAAACTTCCCCAGAACATTTCAGATTGTCCACGAGAAAGAATATCTGGAAAAGATCCGGAACGCCCTTCCCCGGGAATGCCCGCGTATAAACGATCTCTACGAGCGGGCTCGCGCACACCTGGAGCGGAATCTGTCCCGGAACAAGCTTGCATGACCTCAGGGGGTTCGCCACACCACCCTTGCGAGACAGAAAGGGCCGGTGCCCGCATGTTCACCACAAGGCCAAAGGGTAGCGCCCGGCGGGAAATCAAAACAAGGAGAATCGATGTGAGCTTGGGCGAAGAATTGCGGCTGCTCAAGACAAGGGCTCAGGCCCTCCAATCGCGACTCGGTCGATTGAATCGGCGCGTCGACGAAATCGAACAGGGACCACGGATTGGTTTGTCCGTCGCCGTTATCGATTCAGACAAGTGCCTGGGCTGCGGGATATGCGAGACCACTTGTCCGGTCGGGGCGGTTGCCGTCGGAAAGACCGCTGGCGTGAATCCGGCCCGTTGCATCGGCTGTGGAAAGTGTGTCCCCTCGTGTCCGCAGGGAGCGATCAAGTTGCAGCCCGCGGGTTTCAGCTGTGAAGGAAATCATCCAAAGCTCAAAGGCCCCCGCGGAGGGTCGTTGTCCCGGCGTCCGCGATCTTTGCCTTCCGCATGAAAAGGCCGATGAGCTGTCTGTGGTAACAGGTGGGAAATTCTGATATGGAAAGAAAGGTGACTCTGCGGACTGTGGGAAAGAGCACGGAAAGACAAGGGCTCCAGGTTGCGCGAGAGGCAGTGACACGTGGCTCGCCTCTGCAAGGCCGATAGGGATTGCAGGGAGGGCTTTATCGCGTGGTGTGGAGAAAGAGGCAAGTCCGGTTTCGCACCGGAGGGTCACAGGGAGAGGGTCATGGGCGTGCGAAAAGGAAATCCTTTTAATGAGCAACATGTGCGCTACGAAGCATGGTTTACGCACCATGAGACGGCCTATTACTCTGAGCTGCTGGCCATCCGCGCCTTTTTGCCGGGGCGGGGTTCAGGTCTGGAGATCGGCGTCGGGACCGGGCGATTTGCCGGTCCCCTGGGCGTCCAGGTGGGTGTTGACCCATCCGGTGCGATGCTCGCCTATGCCGTCGAGAGAGGTATCACCGGCGCCCAGGGAATGGCGGAAATGCTGCCTTTCAAAGAGGAGGTCTTTGACTACGCCCTGGTGGTCACTACCCTCTGTTTTGTCCAGGATCCCATGAGGATGCTGGCGGAGGCGCACCGTGTGCTGAAACCCGAAGCGCCTCTCGTAATCGGCTTCGTTGATCGGGCAAGCGAGCTGGGTCAGCATTACCTGAGCCATCAGAGCGAGAATGTGTTCTACCGTGAGGCCAAGTTCTATTCCGCCTCGGAGGTGGGAGAACTCCTCAGAGATACGGGGTTTCATGAGCAGATCTGGGCACAAACCCTGTCGAAACCCTTGGGTCAGATTCAAGAGATCGAACCCTTCCGGGAGGGGCTGGGGAGTGGAGGATTCGTCGTGGTCAAGGCCATTCGGAGGAGGAGTCTTGCGGCAAAGGAAGGGGAGCAATTCCACAGGAGTGGCGACCTGACGGACTTAGAAAACATTTCTCACAGAGACGTGGATGGGTTCTCCAGACGAGCCAAGGAGGCAGAACAGAAGATCACCATCCTTTATGAAATCACGAGGTTTGTGTCCTCCCTTCTGGACGTCCAGCTTGTTCTTGACGCCATTGTCAACCTCCTCGTGGAGGAGTTCAACCTGGATGCATGCTCCATCCGCTTGCTCGATGCCGACGGCAAGCTCAGGATCAAGAGTCAGAAGGG
>JAFGPH010000340.1 GCA_016926135.1 Deltaproteobacteria bacterium | reverse complement strand
GCACTGCCTATTGTGCAGGAGGCCTTGGGTAGGCCAAATTCCAGAGGGGGCCCACCGGCGGGCAAGCCCCCAGGGGTGTGACGACCGGACTCAGGCGATCACTTTGAAGGATACGTTGAGCCTGGCCCGGAAGGCCTTCACCTTTCCGTTTTCCACGGTCAGGTCCAGTCTGGTTACTTCGGCAACCCTCAAATCTTCGAGGGTCTTTCCTGCTGTTTCCACCGCGAGCCTCGCGGCATCCTCCCAGGAGAGGTCACTGGTTCCAACCAGTTCAATGATCTTATAGGTACTACCCGGCATAATGTCCTCCTTTCGGAACTCTTATCGATGATTCGAAAAAACGTGTCACAGCGTCATGAGACCGGAACTCCTATTGCGCTTGCCAATCCATCTTCCCCTCCGCGGCATGACCGTGGCCTGGCTAGCTTGCCGCCTTCTTTTGCGTGAGTCCCTGCCTTGCCAGACGTCCCTTCAGGACGAAGGTCAAACCGACTCCGATGATCAGCAGGATGATCGCTGTCACAAAGGACGAGCTGTACCTGCCGGTAGAGGCATACAACATCTGGGAGAGCCTGCTCAGGACGAACCCCCCCACGCCCCAGGCCGTGAAGACCAGCCCGTAGTTGATACCGAAATTCTTCAGGCCCCAGAGATCTTTGGTGTAGGAGGGGAACAGGGAGAGATTCGTGCCGTAGTTGAAACCCAGAAATGTGGCGATCATCACCACGAGAACGCCGCTCGGATTCGCAGCTCCCACGATCAGTATGGCCAGAAACATCAGCAGGGCCTGGAAGCAAAGCATGATGATCAGGGTGTTGCTGCGGCCTATCCTGTCCGAGAGCACGCCGGCGATAATGCGACCAGCCGCATTTCCGATCGCCAGGATCGCCACCGCCACAAAGGCAAGCTCGCCCATGCTCTTCTTGGCCATCCCGGCAACGCTGCCGATGACCATCAGGCCTGCCCCGGCGCCGATAAAATAGATCCCCCAGAGGATATAGAAGTCAAGGGTCTTCATGATCTCGGAAGGCCTGATGTCCCGTTTCATGGGTACGGCCTTGGTCGCCTTGATGACCTCGGAGGCCTCCGGAAGCCATCCTGCTATGGTGGGGGTCAACCGGATGCCCTCACTCGGCGTCCCCTGGGGACCGCCCGGGGTGGACGGAGCCGCAGGGGCGGCTCCGGGCGTGTATCCCTGGGGCGGGTTCACAAGCATGGTGGAAAGCCCGCACACCACGATGAGGAAGGCAACGCCGAAGAACAGCATGGCCTTCTGAAGGCCCCACGCCCCCACAAGATACTGCCCGAGGGGTGCAATATAGACGGAGGCCAGTCCAAAACCCGAGACCACAAGTCCTGCGATCAAACCCGTTCTCTCAGGCGGGAACCACTTGAGTGCGGGGGGCGTTGCAGCCGAGTACCCGAAGCCAATCCCGGTGCCCGCCAGCACGCCGAAGCCGATAATCCAGATGGCATAACTCGTTGTCTGGGATATCCAGATGAAACCGATTCCAACCAGGATACCTCCGATGAAGGCTGTAAGTCTGGGCCCGAACCTGTCCTGGATTTTTCCGGCCAGGATCATGGCAAAGGCGAAAACGATGCAGCAGACGGCGTAGGGGTCATTGAGTGACGCAGCGTCCCAGTTGAACGCCCCGGGCCCGCCCTTGTCGACGGATGCCTTGATCGACGCCTTGAAGATGCTCCAGGTGTAGAGGATTCCCAGGGCGAGGTTGATCCCTGTCCCGCTGAAGGTTACAGCCCATCCCTTGTTTTTTACCGATTCCGCCATGTCCGTCTCCTTCACCGTATCGTACGATTGCAGATGAAACCTCGGACCAGGAGGGGGCTTCTCCCCGGGGAAACCCCGGGAAGAAGCCCTTCAAAAGGAGGTGAATAACTGGCCGACAGGCACTGGCATTGGAGTGATCCCGCGGCACAGGGAAGAGGTCTTGGGTTCCATCCGTTCAGGCAGAAATGCTGAACCTCAGCGATTATTGCCTTCCGGAAACCAGTTGATCCACAACGCTCGGATCAGCCAATGTGGACGTATCCCCCAGTTCCCCGATCGCCCCTTCGGCAATCTTTCTCAAAATCCTCCGCATAATCTTGCCGCTTCGCGTCTTGGGGAGGGCATCGGCGAAATGGAGCTTGTCAGGACTGGCGATCGGGCCGATCTCCTTCCTGATGTGATTGACGAGTTCCTTCTTGAGATCGTCCGAAGACTTGAATCCCTCCTTCAGGGTTACAAAGGCATAAATACCCTGTCCCTTGATATCATGGGGGAACCCGACCACTGCGGACTCCGCCACGGAGGGATGGGAAACCAGCGCGCTCTCGATCTCGGCGGTACCCAGTCGATGTCCCGATACGTTGATCACGTCATCCACCCGGCCCATCAGCCAGTAGAAACCGTCCTCGTCCTTTCTGGCGCCATCACCGGAGAAGTAGTACCCCGGATGCTGGATGAAGTATTGCTCCTTGAACCGCCCGGGATCGCCGTAAACGGTCCGCATGAAGCCGGGCCACGGCTTCTTGATGCACAGATGCCCGCCCTCGTTCACGGCCGCTTCGGTCTCGTCCTGGCGCAATATGACGGGATCCACACCAAAGAAGGGCATGGCCGCGGAACCCGGCTTCATGTTCATGGCGCCGGGGATACCGCAGATCAGGTGACCGCCCGTCTCGGTCTGCCACCAGGTGTCCGTGATGGGGCAGCGCTCCTTTCCGATCACCTTGTAGTACCAGATCCAGGCCTCCGGGTTGATGGGCTCACCGACGGTCCCCAGCAGTCTCAGGGAACTCAGGTCACGGCGGTTCGGCCAGTCTTCCCCGTTCTTCATGATGGCCCGGATGGCGGTAGGGGCGGTGTAGAATACGTTGACCCCGTATTTTTCCACCACCTCCCAGAAACGGTCGGGTTCCGGGTAGTTAGGCACACTTTCGAAAACGATGGACGTGGCTCCCACGCCCAGCGGTCCGTAGACGATATAGCTGTGGCCGGTGACCCAGCCGATATCGGCGGTACACCAGTACACATCCTCGTCCCGGATATCGAACACGTATTTCATGGTGGCCATGCAGAAGAGCAGATACCCGGCCGTGGTGTGGAGCACCCCTTTCGGCTTCCCCGTGCTGCCGCTGGTGTAGAGGATGAACAGGGGGTCTTCCGAGTCCATCCACTCCGGTTCACAGACCACCGAGGCGTCCTTCATCATCTCATGCCACCAGTAGTCGCGGCCCTCCTTCATGGAGGTCTCCTTGTCGATCCGGTTGACCACGACACACCGTTTGATGCTGGGACACTGGTCCATGGCCGCATCGGCGTTTCCCTTGCTGGAGAGCACCTTTCCTGAACGGTAGCCCCAGTTGCAGGTGACCAGGGTCTCGGCCTGGCAGTCCTGGATCCTGTCCCTCAGGGCCTCGGCGCTGAACCCGCCGAACACGATGCTGTGGATGGCACCGATCCTCGCGCAGGCCAGCATGGCGATGGGAAGTTCCATGATCATGGGCAGGTAAATGGCGACCCGGTCTCCCTTCTTTACGCCGAACTTTTTCAATACATTGGCGAACCTGCAAACCTCCCGGTGAAGCTGCTGGTAGGTCAGGGTCTGGGCTTCCTCCAGGGGCTCGCCCTGGAAGATGAGGGCCGCCTTGTTCTTTCTCCACGTTTTCAGGTGGCGGTCCAAACAGTTGTAAGTGATATTCAGTTTTCCGCCCACGAAGTAGCGCAGGTAGATGTCGTCCTTGAAGCTGTATTCCTCGACCGGTCCGTCCCACTTCTTGAACCAGTCGATCATCTCCGTGGCCATATCGCCCCAGAAACCCGCAGGGTCCTTGATCGAGCGCTCCCACATCTTCTTGTACTCTTCCAGGCTCTTTAGATGGGCCTTTTCCACGAACTCCTTGCCGGGCTCAAAGACCCTCTTTTCCATGTATACCGCTTCAACGCTAGCCTTTTTCTCCTCAGCCATCCCAAAACCTCCTTGATCGATGTAGAAGTATTTAACGTCTTAGCTGCATTGTGACTATAGCTCAGCTACAATATAATTACAAATCCTTTTTGCATGAATCTTTGATTTCAAGATGTGTGCCACGGTTTCCAGGGGGAGATGGGAGGAGGACAGATCGGAAGATGTTGATTTTAATTGTTTTTACAGTTTGATGAAAACCATGAAAAACAGGATGTAAACAGGAAGGTGACAGGTGTTGTTCATTTTGAATGACAGGTCAGGCAGGGAACTTCCAGTACTTTTTCTGGACGTCCATCACTTTTCTCAGGGAAGAGACCTTCCGAGCCCCTGCGGCATCACCGATGATCCTGTCGATTTCCTTCGCGGTCAGGACGGGCAGGCCGCATAGCGCCTGCATGACCGCCAGCCCGCACTCCTTGATCCCCTTGAGGCTGTACCCTCCCTCCAGGATAAAGGCGATACGCCCGTCGCACACCTTTTCCGCAATGCTCGTGAGGAAGAAGGTGATCAGCCCGTAGCCACCGGGCGTCACCTTCATGCCGCCCAGGCGATCCCGGTGGTAGAGATCGAAGCCGCAGGAGACCAGGATGATCTCCGGTTGGTACATCTGGGCAAGCGGGTTGATGAAGAAGTAGATAATTCTACCGAAATCACTGTCTCCGTGCCCCTTGGCTAGAGGGATGTTGACCGTGTAACCCGCCCCCTTGCCCACTCCCACTTCCCCGTAATTCCCTGTTCCCGGATAACCGGGGAACTGATGAAAGGAGAGGAAGAGCACCTCGTCGGTGTCGTAGAAGGCGGCCTGGGTTCCATTTCCGTGGTGGACGTCGATGTCCACGATCATGACCTTCTTGAGCGAGTATTGCTCCTTCAGATACCTTGCGCCCAGGGCCGCATTGTTGAAGAGACAGAAGCCCATCGCCTTGTGGGGCTCTGCGTGATGTCCCGGGGGCCTGATGCAGGCAAAGCCCCGGTTTCCCCTCCCGGAACAGATTTCATCCAGCAGACTGAAGACGCCCCCCACCGCAAGCCGGGCCACGTCATAGGACTTCTCCGTGGCCTCCGTATCCAGGTCAAAGGAGGTGAGGGGAACCTGAGCGCTCCTCGCCACCTGCTCAATGTGTTCCCGGGTGTGCACCCAGGCGAGCTCCTCCGGACTGGCCATCCTGGGAACCACCTCCCGCAATCTGCCCTTCAAAGAGAAATCGGCCAGCACATCCTGCATCGCCCGGTACCGCCTGGGGCTCTCCAGGTGCGGGACCTTCTCCAGATGCAGGGCATATCGGTCGTCTTTAACGATTACCACCGGTTGCATGGACATAGGCCTTCACTTGATCAGGTCCCTGCTCCGTCGCAAATCGAATCAGTTCCTGCGATTCGGGGATCTTCTTTCCATAACGGGTCAGGTTTTCCAGGGCTGCCTCAGCGAATTCACGCCTTCCTCCGGGCCGCAAGCATTCCCTGATACAGGCAATGGCGGCCGTTCTCTGCGCAGCATGCTTCTCCGTCCTCCCTTTTGCCCGGAGCCATTTGACCTGTTTTCGGATGAGCTCCCTGATTTGCTTGATCACATCCTCTTTCAGGTCCAGGCAGTGGCGGGTCATGTCCAGGATGGCCTTCAGCAGGTACGCCTTGGGGGTCCTGAGCACATAGCCGGAAAGCCCTCTGGGTTCGAAGCCGACAGACTCATAGAACTGCCTGGCCCCCACCTCGGCATCCAGGACGATGTCCTTCACCGCGGGCAGTTCGTTCTTTAACAGCAACCAGGTCCCGGCCACCAGGAAGGTCCCTACCCCCTTCAGGGCTTTGGGGGACCCTTCGGCAGGGTGCCAGGTCTTTCCACGTAGCGTGGCAAGGTACTTGATCTCCAGGTCTCTTCTCAGAAACTGCTCCTTCAGGGTGAGGTAGATCAGCCCTGCAATGCTGTTCTCGGCCACGCAGACCAGAAGATTCTTTTCCAGGCCGCGGATGAGACAATTGAGAACAAAACGGACATGGAAGAATTCCACATTGATATCCGCCACCTGCATGAGTGTCCCCATGCTCAAAGGGAAGACCGTGAAATAGGCCGGGGTGGCGATATCCACAATCCCTCGATAGAGATAAAAAGGATCCGTTCCACTCTCCTCAATTTTCGGCGGACCATGGTCCTCTTTGACCTCTTCGAGAAGTCGGATCAAGCCCTTGCTGAACTTTTCCGCCTTCCCGCTTTCTCCGTCGCCCTTCGATTGCTCCAGCCGCTTCTTTATGCGAGACACGGCCCGGTCGATTTCGTAGGTCACCACCAGACGGAGTCCTGCCTCATGGATCTCCCGGAAGGCCTTCCTGAAATCAACCGCTGCCCCCTTCTCCTCCAGTTCGTGCCTCTTGAGAAGTTCGCCGTACTTGATGAGAAGGCCCTGCTCGATGGGCACGGTGCCCTCGTCAAAAAAGAGCACGCGGTTCACCAGCACCTTTTCGCCTTCAAAGAGAAAAAAGTAGTTTTCCCGATCCAGGTCCTGCTCCGCTTCGGGGGCCACATCAATCAGGCCCATGCCGAGCATTTCATCCAGGGAGTACCCAATCTCAGGGTTCCTCTTGGATATGCCGTCGATGGCCCGCTTGATGTGCTCTCTTCGGATCATGGACTGAGGGAGAAACAAAGGATTTTCTCACGCAGACGGTGCCTCATTGGGCTTCCTGTGTCTTGAAGCCGTAAGGGACGGTTATGGTGAAAGTGGCCCCCTGGCCGGGTTCGCTGGTGACCCAAATTCGCCCTCCCAGCTTCTGCATGATGTCTGCGTATATGGAAAGCCCCGGCCCCGCGCCGTCGGGTTTGGCCCCGTAGAGAGGGTCAAAGATCTTGCCGACCCTGTCCTCGGGGATACCCGGCCCGGTGTCTTTCACGCTCACGCTGACCCCCTTTTCATGACCGCGCACGGATACGGTGATCTCTCCGTCCTTGCGTATGGCTGTCATGGCGTTCAGCATCAGGCCCTGGAACACCTGCCGGAGTTTTGAAGGGTCACTCCGGACGAGGGGTGAAGGGTCCTGGTAATCACGGTTCACGGTGATCCGGTTGAAGTGGAGTTCTCTTTCCAGGAGGTCCAGAACCTCTTCCAGGAGACCGTTCATGTTCACTTCCTTGATCACCGGGAGGCTGCGACGGGTGGCCTTGGAAAACCTCTCGGTCGTTTTTCTTGCGCGATCCACCTCTGCCTTGATCTGGCCGAGGCTTTCCCTCATCTCGGTAAGGTTTTCCTCCTTGGTGAGGTTCCTGTGACTCATTTCCTCCAGCCACCTTGTCACAAGATCGATGTTGGAGAGGCTGTCGTTCAGGTCCCGGATGATTCCGGCCGCCAGATGCATGGAGGAAGCCATCCCGCTGGAATGGCGCAACTGGTCATCCAGGACCCTGATGCTGCGACGCTTGGTCTCCAGCCGCATGACGAGGTAGTTCGTGGTGAGCAGTACTGTGCCGACAATCATCATGCCGCCGATGATGAAAACCCCGATGGCCAGGTTCCGCACCTTCCGCAGGGGGCGGCGGATCTCGGAGGGGTCGAACTTGGCCACGCACACCCAGGGCACCCTCTGGAGCCAGGCCGTCACAAGAATTTCCCCGGGTCGCTCCTCCAGCCTCACACCCGCGAAAGCCCGGAGCTTCTTCAGGTCCGACGGACCCATCAGCTTTCCCGAGACCCGGGGGCTCGTCTGGAAGATCCCTTCCCGGTTTACCATGAAGGCGTCGCCCTTGCGGTGGCTGAGGACTTCGCTCACCATCCGGTCGAAATAGGCCGTGTCCACGGTCGCCCTGATGATCCAGAAGCCTTCAGCAGTGGTTCTCTTGACCGCGATGACGAAGTGAGGTTCCATCCGGAACCCCGTGAAGACATCGCTGATGTAGACCTCCCGTTGCACGACGGCCTTGAACCAGGGGGCCTCGCTGTAGTTCCTGCTGAGAAGGTCGTAAGGCCCCACATAGGCCAGGTGCCTTCCCTGATCATCGATGACGCTCAGATCGCTAAAGCAGGGGAGTTCGTCCTGAAGGGAGCGAAAGGCCTTTTCCACGGCCCCAGGGCTAAGCAGGTACTCGAACCCCAGATTGGCGGCGAGCAACCTCAGGTCCGATGTGCGTTCTGCCAGGAACCGGTCGATAGCTTCTCTGTGCTCGCTGACCTCCTGGCGAAGGGCGTCGAGGGTTGTCTCCTCGAGGATGGAGACCGTGTAGGCGTACATCCCGCCGCCGATCACGAGCATGGGAATAAATGAGACAGCCAGGAGGGCCACCACGACACCCTTCCATAGGCGGCGAAAGTAGGGGAAATCCTTGTCCTGGATATCCTGAACTCCACCAACCGATTCAATCCTGTTTTTTGCCGCCATGTCGTCACCTATTCTATCTCGTTGTCCAGGTAATGAAAAACGTCCTGAAGCCTGATGACCCCCAGGATCTTCCCGGCCCGTACAACAGGCATGGAACGAACATTGTGGACCAGCATCTGGTTGGCCGCATCCGTCAGGTAAGCGTTTCCCTGGGTCGACACCGGGTCATGCCTCATGACTTCTTTCAGGGTTTTCTCGGGAAGCCACTGTGGGCTCTCGATCAACCGGGTCCAGTTGAGGGAGATCTGCGGATGGGCCTTCTGGGCCGTATCCACCAATTCCCTTTTTGTGACTGCACCCAGGAGTCTCTTCTCCTCATCCACGATGAAGATTTCCTCCACGGCCTCCTCCCCCACCCCACGACGCATGAGTTCCAGCGCCTCGGTGAGAGGGGTATCGGTCCCCAGGTGCGCGAATTCGTGGAGGACGATCTCCCGCACCAGTTTGCGAGGCCAGAGCACGGGGTGGCGCCTCATCCGCTCCGCCTCATGCGCCTCCCTGATCTTTTCCACCAGGTCCTCCACGTCGCAGGGCTTCATGAGGTAATCGTACGCGCCGGCCTGGAGGGCCTGGCTGCCGGAGGAGAGGGTCGCATGGCCGGTGAGCATAATCACCTCCGTGTCGGGGGCCCATTTCTTGACCTGCCCCAGGGTCTCCATGCCGTCCATGCCCGGCATCTTGATGTCCAGCACCACCACGTCGAAGCCCCCGCCGTACTTGATCGCATCGATCGCTTCATACCCGCTCAGGGCGGTGGTGACCTCGAAGCCCCTGAACTTCAGGATCCGGGACATGTTCTTCACGAACTGCTCTTCGTCATCGACCAGAAGGACGCGGATTTTGTCAGTCATGGGGGGCTACCTTCCTCCTCGCTGATCTCTTTTGCCGGGAGGCACGACGCCTTTCTCCCCTCCCCTGGTGGGAGGGGTCGGGGGAGGGGGGAGGTGTTGCGCTCAAGATCTTACCCCAAAACCCCCGTTCCATCAACACCGAACCCCTTCCTCTCCCTCAGGAAACCGAGGCAGACGAGGCTTCCCACACCCACCACCGCCACAAACAGGAAACCGCAAGCAAGCCCCATGCCCTGGCCGACAAACCCGATGGAGAGGGGTCCTGCCATTTCCCCGAGTTCCTTGTATGAACCGGCAATCCCCAAATTCAGGGCCAGGCTCTCCTCTTCACTCACATCCCCCACCAGGGCTTCACCCAGGGGGGCCACACACCCGATCCCCAGAGCCAGAAGGCAGGCGCCCGCGATGTAAAAGGGGCTCCCGAGAAAAGGGATCAGACCGATGGAGAGGGTTGACAGGGCGAGCCCGAAGGCGATGACCCTTTTCCTGCCCAGGCCGTCCGACAGCCTCCCGGCAAAGGGCTGAACGGCGAGGTAGAAGGCGGCGTTCGCGGCAAGAACTGCACCGGCCTCTATGGGATCAAGCCCCTTCCGGGAAAGAAGGACCGGCATAAAGCCGAAAAAGGCGCCCATAAAAATCATATTGAAGAACATGATCGCGAAAATAGGCAGGGTGCGGCGGTCCTTGAGGGAGGCGATGAGGTCTTTGAGCGCCGGGCTCTGCTTCCTCTTCCGCCCTGCATCGACGGAAGCGGACGCGGCGCCACCGGGACGAATCACATAGGTAAGGACAAAGATCAGGAGGCCGATGGCCAGGCAAAGCACGAAGATGGAGACGAACCCGTGATAGTGGACGAAGAGGCCCCCGACGGTCGGCGCCAGCACATAGCCCGAGTTCTTGAATGCGCCGTAGATGCCCAGGGCCGTTCCCTTCCTCTCGGCGAAGTAGCGGATGAGGAGGGTCATGGACATGACCGAGAACAGGGCCGCCCCTGCACCCTGCAGGAGACGGACAAGGATCAGCCACTGCGGGGGAAGCAGAAGGTACAGGCCCGATGCGATGGAGAAGAGCACCAGACCCGTCCGGAGAACCGCCCATTCGCCCACCTTCCTGGAGAGGAGGGCGCCCAGGGGCTTGATGAAGATCTCCGCGATGTCATAGAGGGCGATGAGGAACCCGATGATGATGAGACCCGCCCCGGTTTCCCTG
>JAFGPH010000339.1 GCA_016926135.1 Deltaproteobacteria bacterium | reverse complement strand
CGCCGAGGCCATCGAGGCCGAAGCCCTGGAGACCTCCGACATCGTCAACATCCCTCTCGCCCAGGTGAAGTTCCCCAAGGGTGCGCTTGTCGGGGCCGTGGTCAGGGGGGAAGAGATCATCATCCCCCGGGGGGATACGGTGATCCGGCCCAAGGACCGCCTCATCATCTTCGCGCTCCAGAAGGTGGTCCCCAAGCTGGAGAAACTGCTTACCGTGAAGCTGGATTTCTTCTGATGCATCCTTTCCGAATCCTCCGTTTCACAGGCATCCTGATCTTCTTCGTGGGCCTCTCCATGTCCCTCCCCCTCGTGGTCTCCATCCTTTACAGGGACGGGAGCACCGGCCCCATCGCCTATTCCATGCTCCTCAGTTGCGGGAGCGGGCTTCTTCTCTACCTGGTCAAAGTGCGGGACAGGGAGCCGCACCTGAGCCATCGGGACGGAGTGGCCATGGTCACCTTCGGATGGGTTGCGGCCGGGTTGATCGGGGCCGTCCCCTTCATGCTCTCCGGCGCCATCCCGGGATTCACGAACGCCTGCTTCGAGTCCCTCTCGGGATTCACCACCACCGGAGCCTCCATCCTCAGCGACATCGAAAAGGTTCCCAGGGGAATCCTCATGTGGAGGAGCCTCATCCAGTGGCTGGGCGGGATGGGCATTATCGTGCTCTCCATCGCCATCCTACCCTTTCTGGGTGTGGGCGGCATGCAGCTTTACAAGGCCGAGGTCCCCAGTCCTGTGGTGGACAAGCTGAAACCCAGGATCTCCGACACGGCCAAGGTCCTCTGGAAGGTGTATATCCTGATCACCGTGCTCCAGATCCTGCTGCTCCTCCCGGGAGGCATGTCCCTTTTCGATGCCGTCTGCCACACCTTCTGCACCATGCCCACAGGAGGCTTCTCCCCAAAGAACGCAAGTATCGCGCACTATCAGAGTCCTTACGTGGACGGTGTGATCATTTTCTTCATGCTCCTGGCGGGCATCAACTTCTCGCTCCACTACAGGTTCATCAAGGGAGACTGGAAGATCTTCTCCAGAGACCCCGAATTCCGTGTCTTCCTGATGCTGGTGGTGGTTCTTGTCATCATCGTTACCCTCGACATCTATGGGTCCGTGTACCACTCCCTGGGAAAGGCATTTCAATATGCCGCCTTTCAGGTGAGTTCCATCATCACCACCACAGGGTTCGTCACGGCCGACTATGACAAGTGGCCCGCCCTGTCGCAAAAAGTCCTGCTCCTGTGCATGTTCCTGGGCGGGATGGCGGGTTCCACGGGCGGCGGCATCAAGACCATGCGTATCATCCTCCTGGCCAAACAGGCCTACCAGGAGATCTTCAGGATCATCCATCCCCACGCCGTCACCTCCGTGAAACTCGGCGGCAAGGCAGTCCCTGCAGAGATCCTGAGCAGCATCTGGGGCTTTACGGTCCTCTACCTGACCCTCTTTGTGGTCTCGGCCCTGGTGATGGCCGGCCTGGGACTGGACGTGGTATCCGCCTTCTCCGCTGTGGCCGCCTGCATCTTCAACGTGGGGCCCGGGCTGGGAATGGTGGGGCCCACCCAGAACTACATGGCCATCCCCCTCGTGGGAAAGTGGCTGCTCCTGTTCTGCATGCTCGCGGGACGGCTGGAAATCTACACGGTCATCGTCCTGCTCATGCCCGAGTTCTGGAGGAGGTAGCGACTTGGTCGAAGGCAGGTTATGAATCGTCTCGAAATAGTATTTACAGGTCGTGTCCCCTCACCCAACCCTCTGCCCAAACCCTGGAACGGAGGTATCCCATGGAAAAATGGGTCGAACTGGCGTGGAAGATTGATCGCCTGATCAGACCGGACACTCTCCCGGTCGCCGTGAAATTCCTGAACGACGCGACAGAGATTCCCGCAAAGGCAAGAAGGCCCCTTCGGGATCTGGGGGTGAAGATGGCCCCCTGTCAGGGTGCCGGCATGGCGAGGCGTTACGGGTGGACCGTGGCTTTCACTGCCGACGATGCGGGCTGCGCCATTGCAGACCACACCTATGGATGGAAAAGGCTTGCGGATCCCCGGGGGGCGGTTCATTTCCTGACCAGGATGAGATACGTGTCCGATGACCAGGCCGCCCTCGAAGCCCTCTCGGGATTTCGCATGCTTGAATTGGAACCTGCCCCTGTCGTGCTCTACTCGCCTCTCGGAAAAACTTCCTTCGATCCGGATGTGGTCCTTCTCTATGTGAACCCCGCACAGATGATGAGACTGATTCACGGAGCCACCCACCACACGGGGAAACCCGTTCAGGGCACTTTCTCCGGAAGGGCGTCATCGTGCACGGAGGGTGTCATCGGCGCCTACCTGGATCAAAGCCCCAAGGTGGTGGTGCCCGGCAACGGCGACCGCGTCTGGGCAGGATGCCAGGACCATGAGATGGTCATGGCGGTCCCCGGCCCCATGATGGCATCGGTGGTTGAGGGTTTGGAGGTGACTCACGGGATGGGGGTCCGTTATCCCATACCCGCCTTCCTCGGATACCAGCCCGTGGTGGGCTTCAGGGTCGCCCTGGCCGACATCTTCAAACCGGACAAGACGATTCCCTTGTTCGGAGAAAGGCCCGGTCTCGGCAAAAAATGAAATCCCTGGACGGAAAAGAATTGAAGGAGATTCTGCACAAGAACTGGATGACCCATGACGGCATGTGGTTCTATCACTGCCTCCAGGAGTGCGGCATAGAGAAGACGAACCGGATCAACAGGGCTGCCGTGAGATCCATGGCCATGATCGAGATGAAGAGAATGGCGAAGGCCCTTGGGATCATGGAGGTGAAGAACTTTGCCGAGTTCAAAGAGCTCATGGAAGGTGCCTACGGAATCGTCAAAGCGGACTTCATGAAGTTCAACTACGCCTTTCCCGGGAAGGACATTCTTCGCATGGACATGATAGGGTGTTTCGCCCACGACGGCATGGTCAGAATCGGGGTGATCCATCAATATCAGTGCGGCATCTTCGAGAGAATCAAGGGCTGGCTTGACGCCCTCGGCCTCAGATACACGGAATATCCTGAAGTGGAAGGGTGCATGATGCATTCTGAGGGACGGTGTTACAGGGAATTCAGCCTCCATTTCCCTGGGAACGTCGAAAGAGGAGCATCCCTGTGAAAAGATACAGTCTGCTGACCATGGAAGGCGCGGAAAAAACCTGGGCACTGATGGAGGTCTGTCTGGGCAAGGGACACGCGGACATGGCCGTCATCAACGGCACACTTCTCAATGTGTACACGGGGGAGTGGATCGAAAACCAGACCGTCCTTATCAAAGGAGAGTGGATCGTCCGTGTGGGACCCGATCTCCAGGGTACCATAGGCCCGGAAACAAGCGTCATAGACGCAAGGGACAGGGTCGTGGTTCCGGGGCTCGTTGAAGCGCATACCCACCTGGCCGACTGCCTTTACAGCCCGGTGGAGTTCCTGCGCTGCGTGATGGCGGCCGGCACCACCACGATCGTCACAGAAACCATCGAGCCCTTCCCCGTCCGGGGTGAGGAAGGAATCGTCGATTTCCTGGACGCCTTCCGGGATCAGCCCATCAAGGTATTTGGAACGGTGCCGCCCCTGGCCTCCACGAGCCGCCTGTGCCACGGCATGCCCAGGGAGACACTTCAAAGACTTCTCCTGAGGGACGACGTCCTCGGGCTGGGAGAGTCTTACTGGCAGGCGGTGTTCCAGACTCCCGATGCCTTCCTCGGTAATTTCGAGGAGACCCTGCTCTCGGGCAGAAAGGTGGATGGCCATTCCGCCGGTGCCAAAGGCAAAACACTCTCTGCATACGTCACATCAGGGGTTTCATCCTGCCATGAGCCTATCTCGCCCGAAGAGGTCCTCGATCGCCTGAGGATGGGTCTTCACGTCATGGTCAGGGAGGGAACCGTCCGAAGCGACCTGGACGCCGTGGTGGGTCTGAAGGATGCCGGGATCGACCACCGGCGCCTGGTTCTCGTCACCGACGGGATGAGGTCGGTGGACCTGATGGAGAGGGGCTACATGGAGTATGTGGTGCAGAAGGCCATAGACCAAGGCATCGATCCCGTCAGGGCGATCCAGATGGCCACCATCAACCCGGCCGATTACTTCGGCCTGGATGGGATCACGGGTGGCATCGCACCGGGGAGACAGGCAGACCTTCTGATCCTCCCTGACAGGAAGACCATCCGGCCCGAAGTCGTCATCAGCAAAGGCAAGGTCATTGCAAGGGGGGGCAAGCTTCTCGTCCCTCCCAGGAATCACGCCTTTGCAGCCGAGACCCGCAGGAGCGTCCTCCTGCCGAGGGCCATGACCTCAGGGGACTTCGCCATACCCGTCGGCCAAGGGCGCTCCCGGGTCCGTGTCAGGGTCATCGACCAGATCACCGACCTGGTCACCAGGGAGTTCATCGCCACAGTCCCGGTCGTGGACGGTGAAATCCGCGCGGATTCCGGAAACGACCTGCTGAAGGTGGCTGCCGTGGAACGCCGTTTTGAGCCCGGGAAGACCTTTGTCGGGCTCGTCCGGGGTTTCGGCCTGAAGACCGGGGCCATGGCATGCAGTTCGGCCTGGGACACCTCGGACATCGTGGTGGTGGGCCAAAACGAGGCGGACATGGCCGGGGCCGTGAACAGGATTCACGCGCTCCAGGGGGGCATGGTCCTCTTTGCAGCCGGCAAAATCATCGAGGAAATCCCCCTGCCCATCTTCGGCCTCATGTCGGACCTGCCCGTTGCCGAGCTCGCAGGAAAAATGGAGGCGATGACACGCCATGCCAAAGCCCTCGGGTTCCCCTTTGCGGACCCCCACAAGACCCTCGTTCCCCTCACAGGAGCGGCTATCCCTTTTCTGAGGCTCTCCGAACAGGGCCTCTTTGACATCAAGACCGGAAAGACGGTACCCTTTTTCGTGGAGTAGAGAATGAGCCAGTACAACCTGAACAAGATGTTGGGTCCGGAATCCGTGGCGGTGGTCGGGGCTACGGATCGTCCCGGGACCGTGGGGTGTGTGGTGTTGGAGAACCTGAAGGCCGGCGGCTTCCGCGGGCCCATCTTCCCCATCAACCCCAAGCGCGAACGGATCCTGGACCTTGACGCCTTTCCATCCATTGGCGCCGTGGGGAAGCCGATCGACCTGGCGCTGATCTGCACCCCCATGGCATCTGTGCCGGCCGTGATCGAAGAGTGTGCTGCTGCCAGCGTCGGCAGCGCGATCGTGTACTCCGCCGGTGGAAAGGAAATCGGGGAGGAGGGCGCGGCCATAGAGGAGCGGATTCACGCGGCGGCCATGAAAGGCCGGATTCGGATCCTCGGGCCCAACTGCATGGGGCTGTCTGTGGGGGCCGTCAACCTGAACGCCAGTTTCTTTCATGCCATGCCCCTCCGGGGTCGCGTTGCCTTCGTGGCACAAAGCGGCGCGATGTGCTCCACCGTGCTGGACTACGGCCTGGGTGAACGTATCGGATTCAGTCACTTCGTTTCGGTGGGCTCCATGATCGATGTGGATTTTGCGGATCTCATCGACTATTTCGGGAACGACCGGGATGTGAGCAGCATCCTCCTGTATATCGAGGGCATCCGGGAAACCCGGAAGTTCCTGAGCGCTGCAAGGGCCGTGAGCCGCATCAAACCCATCATTGTCCTGAAAAGCGGCCGGTCCCAGGCAGGGGCAGCGGCCGCCCAGTCCCATACGGGGGCCCTGGCCGGCGAAGACCTGGTCTACGATGCGGCGTTCCGGCGGGCGGGCATCATCCGTGTGAACATGCTGGTGGATCTTTTCAGCTGTGCGGACCTGCTGGACAAGCAGACCTTGCCTCAAGGACCGAACATGGCCATCATTACGGTGGCCGGCGGCCTGGGGGTGATGATGGCCGATTCCCTGGTCGAATATGGGTTGGAGCCTGCCAGGCTGAGGCCGGAGACCATCGAGGCGCTCGACCGGTATTGTCCTCCCCTCTGGAGTCACGGCAACCCCATTGACGCCACGGGGGCCATGAAGTTCGAGGATATTCCCAAGCTCATCTCCATCTGTGCCGAGGCTGAGGAGATCGATGCCATATCGGTCATCTTCATCCCGAACGGCCTGTTTCCTCCTGTCCGATTCGCCGAACTGATGGTCTCCCGGAAGGTGGTCACGGACAAACCCATATTCCTGGTTCTGCCCGGCGGCGAGCAGGCCAACGCGGCCCGAAATCGGCTGACCGAAAACGGTTTCCCCACCTTTCCATCCCCCGAATCGGCAGTGCGCTCCTTCTACTACCTCTATGAGTACCAGCGCAGCCTCCAGATGCTCACCGAGGTTCCCAGGCCTACCGGCACCGCCATCAAGGTGGACCGGCAGGCGGCGAGATCCCTGGTCGACAACGTCATGGGATCCGGCCGCAGCCTGATGACCGAATTCGAATCCAAGGCACTGCTGGGTGCCTACGGGATACCGGTAAACGAAACCCACGTGGCCGAGACCTCCATCCGCGCCGTGGAACTGGCTCGAAAAATCGGCTATCCCGTGGCGGCCAAGGTCCATTCCCACACCATCACCCACAAAACCGATGTGGGCGGCATCCGGCTGGATCTGCGCAATGCCGACGACGTGATCGATGCCTTTGCCGAGATCCAGGAAGCCGTCAAGACCCGCGCACCCGAGGATCACTTCGGAGGCATCACCGTCCAGAAGATGGCGCAGGAAAAGGGCTATGAGGTGATTCTAGGAAGCAAACTGGACCCGGATTTCGGACCGGTGCTTGTCTTCGGCATGGGCGGGGTGATGACGGAGATCATCCAGGACCGGGAGGTGGGTCTCCCCCCGCTGAATCGGCTCCTGGCCAGGAGAATGATCGATTCGACCAAGGTGTTCAAGCTGCTCAAGGGATTCCGGGGCCGAACCCCCGCAGATCTCGATCTCCTGGAAGAGATCCTGATCCGGCTGGGCCAGTTGGTGACCGATTTTCCGGAGATCCGGGAACTGGATATCAACCCGCTTCTTGCCACCGAGAATCGGGCCTACGCCCTGGATGCCAGGGTCGTGCTCGGGCCCCCTGCCAGGCCCGCGCCCTGGCATATGGCCTTGAGCACCTACCCGGAAGAGTATGAGGAGGAGGTCGAGAGCCGCGAAAAAGGACGGCTGATGGTCCGGCCGGTCCGGCCCGAGGATGCGCCCTCGCTGATGGATTTCTTTGTAGACCTTTCCGAGAAAAGCCGGCTCGGCAAGCTGGTCCGTCGCTTCGAAGACTTCGATGAACGGTTTGTCGCCCGGTTGACCCAGATCGACTACGATCGTGACATGGTTTTGGTGGCAGTGACCGGTGGCGAAATCGTGGGGCTCGCACGGTACTTCGGGGACCCGGATCTCATCGAAGCCGAGGTCTCCATTACCATCGCCGATGCCTGGCAGGGGCAGGGCGTGGGGGCCAGTCTGCTGGATCTGATTCTGAAGGCGGCCGGGAAACGCGGTTTCAGGAAGGCATGGGGCCTCTGCCGCCCCCAGAGCAGGGACATGATCTCCCTGGTCGAACGCCAGAGGGAATCCGAGGTCATTTCCGTGGAAGACGGCCGGAGGATGAAGCTGCTCGTGGACCTCACCACCTACCGGGGCCGATGACCGGGAAATGATCGTCCTTGTGAGCACCTCGGTTCTGGGACAGTCGAGGCCCTTAGGGTCGATGAAGACACCAAGAAACGGATACGGGAGCGCGTCATCAGCGACTTCAAGAAGATTGGGTGAAGGAGCAGATCAAACGACTTTAGGGATCGCATAACATTGGGCTAAGCGATGATGCGCGGAAAAGCCGCGCCCGGCCGATGCCAGCATAGAAACAGGAGGAGGAAAATGACGAAGCTGCTTCAGAAAGCTTTTGAGGAGGCTTCGAGGCTTCCAGAGGTGGAACAAAATGCTTTGGCCAAGTGG
>JAFGPH010000338.1 GCA_016926135.1 Deltaproteobacteria bacterium | reverse complement strand
TCCAGAAAAAAGGGGACATCGGCGCCCAGCCTGGTGGCTACCTCTTGGAGATCCCCGGCCGACAGGGGGTTCCCGCAGCGCTCGTTCAGGGAGAGAAGCACCGCAGCCGCATCGCTGCTTCCTCCGCCGAGACCTGCCGCCACGGGGATCCGCTTGATGAGCCTCATGTGGAGCCCGATCCGGATCCCGCTTCTTCCCAGAAACGCCCTGGCGGCCCTGAGGACAAGGTTTGTGTCGTCGGCAGGGATTTCGTATCCCTGGCAGGTCAGGCTCAAGGCAGGGGGGGGAACCACCCTCGTTTCCAGGAGGTCGCAGAGATCGACAGGCACCATGAGGGTGACCAGTTCGTGATAGCCGTCCGTTCTGCGGCCGGTGACCTTCAGCCTCAGGTTCAGCTTCGCAGGCGCCTGTATGGTGCAGTCGACCTCCTTCACACCTACCCCAAATTCTCCGTCAACTTCTGCCTCCTGCACCGAAACGCAAACGGTTCGGGGACTGCCCCGTTCACCAGCAGACGTCAGATGCAAGGCTTGCGAAATCCCGAGGACTGAGGCGTACATTCCCGTACACCGCAGGGACGAGGGATGAGCGTAACGCAGCTCCTTGGATCCCGCCTACCGGCGGGGAGATGATGTTTGATGGTGAACGGGGCCTACCCGGCCGCCTTCACGTATCGCCATCTCAGGTCGGCGAGCATGCTCTCCAGGAATTTCGCCTCCTCATCCGTCAGATTCCCCTTGGTCTTGTCTTTCAACATGGCGATGATGTCGATGGTGTGCTTCGCCAGTGGCAAATCCCTCCTTTTCTCCTTCGTATAGGGGTCTGCGACCTCCCCCAGGTGGAGCAGGGCCGAAGAACTCAGGCTGAAGATGAGAGAATTGAAATTGACCTCCGGCAGGGGGATTCTCCGTTCCTCCTCTTTCCCGGGCTCCTCTCTTTTCTCTTCCCGTTTCTCGGGCTCCTTTGCCGTTCCTTTCTCCTTGAGTTCTCCCTTTTCATCCAGAGACCGTTTGTCCTTGATCACGAATCCCTTTTCTTCTTCCGTCATATCCTCAATCTCCGTTCACCATTAAAATCCAGACCAAGCCCCGCCTGAGTCAGCGGGATCCTCGAAGGGTTCCTCTCTTCACCATTGCCCCATTACTCCACGACTCCATTGCTCCATTCTTCTCTAAAGTGTAATCCTCCTAGCGGAAAAAACATCCTTCTGGCCCCGGATCACATCGAGCACTTCGTCGCTCACGGGGATATTGGTGGTCAGGAAGATGACATTTTGTTTTTTCTCCTTTTCCTGCCCAACCTGCATGTGGCTGATGTTCACCCCCCGCTCGCCCAGCCTGGAGGTGATGCCGCCGATCACGCCCGGCACGTCCAGGTTGTGGATGAGCAGGACGTGGCCTTCCGGAATGGCCTCCAGGTAGAAATTGTTGATCCTCAGGATCCGGGGCATGGTCTTGCCGAAGATCGTCCCGGACACGATGTTCTCCCCTTCCACCGTCCTCACAGAGGAGACCAGGAGGCTGGCGAAATCCTCCGACGTGCTGGTTTTGGACTCGACGATCTTGACCCCCCTGTCGGCCGCGATGTACCGGGCGTTCACGAAATTGACGTCGTCCCTGAGGATGGGTGTGAGGAGTCCCTTCAGAAAGGCCGTCGAGAGAGGGGCCATATCGTACTGGGTGATCTTGCCCGAGTACTGGATATGCACCTCCTCCACCGCGCTTTCAGTCAACTGGGTCTGGAGGGCGCCCATCTTCTCCGCCAATACGGCATAGGGCCTCAGGATGTTCACCAGTTCGGTGCTGATACCGGGCACATTGACCGCATTCTTCACGGTGCCGTGGAGAAGGTATGCGACGATCTGCACCGCCACCTCCCTGGCCACGTTGTCGAGGGCCTCCTTCGTGGAGGCGCCAAGGTGCGGCGTGCAGATGAAATGGGGAAGGTCCATGAGTTTGTGGCGGCCGGGGGGTTCCGTGGTGAAGACATCCAGGGCGGCCCCTCCCAGGTGACCTGCCTTCAACGACTCATAGAGGTCCTCCTCGTTGACGATCCCACCCCGGGCGCAGTTGATGACCATGGCCCCCCTCTTCATACGGGCTAGGCCCTCCCGGTTGATCATGTTCACGGTCTCGCTCGTTCCGGGGGCGTGGATCGTCACGTAGTCGGAGCGGCGGAGAAGATCCTCAAAGGAGACCGGCTCCAGGTCCAGCTTTTCCAGGGTGTCGGGCTTGATGAAGGGGTCGTAGACGATGACCCTCATTTTCATACCCTTCGCTCTCTCCGCCACAATCCTTCCGATGTGACCTGCTCCGATGAGGCCCAGGGTCTTGTTGAAGAGCTCCCTTCCTGCCAGTTTCTCCTTCTCCCACTTCCCCTCCTTGAGGGAGGCCGTGGCCTGGGGAATATTCCTGGAGAGGGCCATCATGAGGGCGATGGCATGTTCCGCGGCCGTGATCGTGTTCCCTTCGGGGGTGTTCATCACCACGATGCCCCTCCTGCTGGCCGCAGGGATGTCCACATTGTCCAGGTCGATTCCCGCACGACCGATGACCTTCAGATTGTGGGCTGCTTCGATCACGCCGGCCGTGACCCTGGTGGCGCTTCGGATAGCCAGCCCATGGTACTCTCCAATGATCCCCTTCAGTTCTTCCGGCGAAAGCCCGGTGTTCACGTGCGCCTCGATCCCCGGGGTCTCCCGGAACACCTCCAGCCCTGTTTCGGACAAAGGCTCAGTCACCAACACCTTCATATTCATGATGCACTCCAGTGCGTTGTTTTCGCTGCTTCGATCTGAAATCCCTTTGCATGATGCTCCCCAATCATGAAGACCGCCCCCTGTGTCCGGAAAAAGATATGGGACACAATCAGCCCATCAAGGGGAAGGAATCTCCGGGACAACGGCTACTCCCCTCCCCTGGCGGGAGGGGTTAGGGTCCTTGTCGCTCGTGGTGACCGTCTTCATGTCTCCCCCTCCCCTGGCGGGAGGGGTTAGGGGAGGGGGAGACGAAAGCGTTTGTAAGCAAATCAGCGATTCAGGACACAAGTTGTTCTGTTCAAACGGCGTGTGATCCACCTTCCCGGTCATCCTCTTAGGACTTCCCCTGCCAAAGATAAGCGCAAGGCAGCAGATGGAATCTTTACGAAGCCGTCCACTATTTATTACCACACCAGAGCCGTCTCTTCAAGACGGTTCTTGGGTGACCAGGCGCAGTGTAGGAGCAGATCATTCACCTTGACCGGCCAAAATCCCCCGCTTTGACAAACTGGTCTTTACCCGTAAGTGGGACGCTCTAGACAGGAGGTATGAACAGTCATTGTGCCCCTTGTCTCCAGCAGCAGATATGGGACATACACAGTTTCTTAAAGGGGGCCGGGGGGATTTAGGCCGGCCGTGAACCGCAGACTCACCTGTAACCCTCCCTGATTCAGGGGTGTTGTGACCGGCCCCCAAGGCCCAGGATTTCTCGTGCAAGAGAAAGAAAAGTCTTGACTTTTGCGGGACCAGTTGATAGTAATTCGCAAACTTCATCCCATGGCGGCAGGGTGCAGTTCCGCCAGGGAAATCCGGAGGGAAGGAGGTGATACGGGATAAGTATTGAGTATTCGTTCGCTTTTTGGATAGTTCACTTCAAAAATTCATTTCTTTAGGAGGAAAGAGTTATGAAGAAACTGTTTATTGGTGTCGTGGCCGCAGTGTGCTGCTTCGCCCTGGCCGCCCCTGCCTTTGCAGAGGTGAAGGTGGGCGGCATGATCGGTGTGGATATTTGGTATCTGGACCGGGCCAGCGAGAAGGTGCAGAACGGCTTTGAAAAGGTCCCCAATGTGGTCAATACCCGGGAAGACATGACCCGGACGGAGATTACACTGCCCCAGGCCTGGAACAGGATCACACTGAACTACACCAGCGATGACAAGAAGGTGGGCGGTTACATCCAGCTCCGTCACGGCGACGGAACCGGAACCGGTCACAACCCCTTCAACATCAACGATTCCACCCAGGTGCTTGAAAGCGCATGGATCGACTATCACTTCAACAAGGCCACCTACCTCCGGATCGGCCGCCAGACCCAGGCATTTGCGATCTATACCCCCAACCAGGTCATGGGCCAGGGTGAGGGTCACATCGTCGGCGTCGGGTTCGGTAACGTCCACGGCGGTTCCGGAAGGGATGCCATCCGGCTCTACCACACCTTCAACGAAAACGTGAGAATGGAGCTCCAGGCCCTGTCCCCCGATAATGAGGACGCGTCGAATGCCCTGTTTCCCGCCAAGGCGGGTGGTGTGGTCACCGTGAACAACGTGGTTCCGAGGTTTGACCTGGCCATTCCCATCAAGATCGGAAACTTCAGGATTGAGCCCAGCGCCACCTGGCTGCAGATGGAAATGGACGAAGTGGCCCCCGGAAGCGAT
>JAFGPH010000337.1 GCA_016926135.1 Deltaproteobacteria bacterium | reverse complement strand
ATGAACGAACTTCGCCGCCAACTGGATGGATGCCGCAGGTATGCCCGGGAAACGGGCCGCAACTTCTGGCACGATTACATCGAGGAGGAAAAAAGACTGGGAGAACGCCACCTGGGTGAAACGGACTCGACCGCCTGGCTCATGAGCTTCGTTCCTTTCAGCTTCCTGCCCGATATCTGCTGCGTTTTCCCTCACCATGATTCTCTTGCACGGATCGAAGAGGCCGAAATCATGTCTTTCCTGACGGGACTCGCCAAGGTACTCGGCTATTTTCACCGCCAGGGTATCTGCAGCTTCAACGTGGCCATCTCTTCCGTGAGGCAAAACGAGCAATTCTGTATCAACGGGAGGGTCTGCCCGCGCCTCTTTCCGAGGGCCATCGGAAACAACGATATGGCCTACCCCCAGGCCGTCCACAGGGAACCTTTCACCGTGCGACCACCCGAGAAGGTGTGCGAGGAACTGCGGGAGTTTTTCTAAAGGCCTGTAACAGAATGAGTCCGGCAAGTCGGTCGGGATAGCGTTCACCCTGAGGTATCGAAGGGAGAACGCCCCGGTTCATGCTTCGATACCTCAAGATGAACGAAACGTGGAAATGAGCCGCGCAACGTACTCCTTGGCAGGCCCTAAGGCCGATTCAGCTCTTTTCTCACCGCCATCCCGATACTCTCGATGGCATAGGGTTTCTTGATGTATCCCCCCACCCCCAGCCTCTGGGCCTCTCTGACACGACCGGTCTCTGAGAAGCCGCTCACGATGACCGCCTTCTGCCCCGGGTGGAGTTCCGCGATCGCTCGATACGTATCCAGGCCGTCCATGCCGGGGCTCATGATCATATCCAGCAGCAGGAGATCCACCGAATTCACCTTGAGATATTCGACGGCTTCCTCTCCGCTGGAAACCGAGGCCACCCTGTAGCCCAGTCTCCTCAAGAGCATGGAGGCGAGATCCCTCTGTTCCGGAACGTCGTCCACCACCAGCACGGTCTCTCCCCTGCCCCTGTACTCCTCGACCGAAAGGGAGACCGGTGTCTCCGCCATCGGACTCATGGTCACGGGGAAATAGAGGGTGAAAACGGTTCCCCTGCCCTCCTCACTCTGCACGTCGATGTAGCCGTGGTGATCCTTCACCGTCCCCCACACCACGGCCATCCCGAGGCCGGTGCCGCTTCTTCCCATGACCTTCTTGGTATAGAACGGCTCAAAGATCCGCTCCAGGTCCTGGGGAGGAATCCCCACCCCCGAGTCGGAGACGATGAGCACTACGTAATTTCCCTCTTCCACATCGTCGTAGCCCCTGATCGGTCTGTCCACGTATCGGTTCGCCGTGGTGATCCGGACGACCCCTCCTGAAGGCATCGCCTCCGCGGCGTTCCTCACGAGATTCATCAACGTCTTGGAGAGGTGAACCCCTGAACCCGCGACGTTGAACAAGTCTTCTGCAAGAGACGTCTCCACCCTCAGCTCGGGGTGTTCCAGTTTCAGGGACATGAACTCGGGGCTCCTCAGGTAGTCGAGTATGACGCGATTCAACCCGACCACCTCCACAGTGCTCACTCCCCTCCTGGCCAGCGTGAGAAGATCCTGGACAATCCCCGCCGCCTTCTCGCCGGATTTCTTGATCGTCATGAGGGGCTTGACAAGGGGGCTCTCGGGCGGGAGGTCCATCAGAAGCAACTCGGGATAGCTGACGAGGCCGGAGAGGATGTTGTTGAGATCATGGGCCACACCCCCTGCGAGGGTTCCGATCGCCTCCATCTTCTGCGCCCGCTGGAGACGCAGTTCCAGATCCCTCTTCTCCTCCGCCGCAACCTTGAGATGGGTGATGTCGTTGCCGATGCAAAGCACACCCGCGAGGTTTCCTCCTTCATCTCGAATCGCCTTCCTCGTCCACGCGACCCAAACCTGCTCGCCACTGTGCTTCCTGTGCTCGATCTCCTGGGTGGTGCGCCTCTCGGGCTGAAGTCCCACGTCGCCGATCATGGCCACGAGATCCCTCTTTCCGCCCCTGTCTCCGGCCAGGATCGTGCCCGCCATATTTCGACCGAGCACCTCCTCTTCGCTATACCCGAAAAAACGCTGGGCAAATTCGTTGAAAAACAGAACGTTCCCCTCTGTGTCGAGGCGGACAATGATGCTGTTGGCGTTTTCCACGAGCTCGCGATACTTGCTTTCACTTTCCTGGAGTCTCCTGAACGAACGGGCGTTGACGACACTGAGCGCGATCTGCGAGGCCACTCCGGTGAGCAGACCCAGATCTGTTCGTGTGAGGGGCCTGCTGGATTTGATGTTGTCCGCCGCGATCAACCCCAGCGCCTCGTCCTCGTACACGATGGGAACACAGATGAGGGACTGGACACCCATCTGCCTCGCCAACCCCTGGTTCCTGCCCAGCAGTCCCTCGGACTCCTTGAAAACGTCCTCCAGCAGGAAGGGGGTCCGCTCGCTGAAGGCGCGGGCAAAGAGACCTCTGGAACGGGGATTCCGGAGGCTGAATTCCGCACTCCTCAGGATCTGCTCCTGCTCCTCCTCGTATCCATAGCCGGCCTTGTAGATCAGCTTCCTCCTCTCTTTGTCCGCAAGCATGAGAAGACCCCGGTCAAATTTCAGATGTCTTTTCATCGCCTCTGAGACGGCCTTCATCAGGCTTTCCTCGTTCAGAATCTTGGAGGTGGCCTGACCGATTTCCTGCACAAGCTGCGCATGGCTGTAATGGAGATCAATCTCTTCAATCCGTTCCCGGGCCACATCGCCCTGGATTTCCACCACCCTTGCCAGTTCTCTTTTCTCCATCCACTGGGCATAGAGGGAAGCGAAAAGGGTCACCAGGGCGCTGGAAACGGAAAAGATGGCCCATTCCGTTTCCGGCAGCAGAAAGAAAAAGGAGGTTACGAAAATGATCGTGACCAGAGCGGCGTACTTGCTCCGGAGTTTCCAAGCGAGCGAGGGCATCTGGTCCCAGGTGACGATATACCTGCAGACCTTCCCATTGCCGTGCATGCACTCGGGATGCTCGATCCTGGCCAACCTCCCGGTGAATATCTTCGCCAGGGCCTCCAGCATGCCCGTGCGGTTCTCGCACTGATAGGGTCTTTCGGTGATACCGGGATTTGGGGTCGCCGTGACCTCCACGCTGCTCTTCCCCAGCTTCCTCGCGCTCAGGTTCGCGGAGCGGGTGAGATGGGTGCTGATGTTGGTCACAAGGCGATAGGCCGCATGGGGTGTGACAAACCCCAGGGCATACTTTTTCAGCGGATTCGAGGCGCTCGTGGAAGCGGAAAAGCGACCCGCTTCACGGGAGATGTTCGGATCCCCTGTCTTGAGGGCCAGGATCTCGTGAAAGCGATCGGCTTGGTTCTGCGTAAACCAGCAGCCCGGGTCCGCCATCTCGTATTTCCGGATCCCGGCATATTCCAGGAGCGCATCGGCGTCGACGTCGGGACGCTGAATGGCAAGGTACTCGATGTAGTTCTTTACCAGCCGGCTGTTGTATAGAGGCTTTTCCTCGTTCATGGCGACCTGACGTTGTCTTTTTTTCGGGAATGTGGTTTATTATTCCGTCATCCCCTTGAAAGTCAAGGCATTCGATGCCTTCCAAACGGTGCGGGAGGAAGGAGGGGCAATGGAACTCGTTCGTGGATTTCTCTACAGTCTTCGAGGCCTTCGCGTGGGGCTCACCACGGGCCGACTTCTCTTCTGGGGCCTTGTGCGCTTCGCACTGGTGGTGCTCGTCATGGCGGCACTGACCGGGCTGATCCTCGCCTACCACACGACCATGATGGAGCTCCTGTGGAGCAAGCCGCAAAGCGCATGGATCTCCTGGTTGTGGCATGTCGTCTCCTGGCTGCTCTCCCTGTCCCTCATCGCCCTCTCCGCCCTCCTCTCCTATCTCATTTCCCAGATCCTCTTCAGCGTGGTGATCATGGACCACATGTCCAAACTGACCGAGTTCAAGGTAACCGGCCGCGTGAGGGAGGGCCGTGGGGTTTCCCTCTGGGGTTCCCTGTTCCACCTGATCGGGCAGGAAATACCCCGCGCCATCGTGCCTGTCCTCCTCTCCATCCTGATCATGATCCTGGGCTGGATCACCCCATTCGGGCCCCTGCTGGCCGTCTTCTCCGCGGCAATTTCCATCCTCTTCCTCTCCTGGGACAATACGGACCTGATCCCGGCCAGACTCATGGTCCCCTTCGGGAAACGCTTCGGGTTTCTCTTGAAAACGCTTTCCTTTCATCTGGGCTTCGGGGTACCCTTCCTCATCCCGGGGCTGAACATCCTTTTTCTCGCCTTTGCACCCGTGGGCGCCACCCTGTACTACATCGAGAACCATGCCTCCGGGGAAGGCGAAACCCCGGTCCAGGGAGCCCCCCATCGTGGTCCGGCATAGCCTCGTTCTCCTCGTTGCGGCCCTTCTGGCAGGGACCGCATGCTCGGTGGTCCCCACCGCGGGGGAAAGGACCCCACCCCGGAAGACGTGGACCTGCGACAGGGAAGCGGACGAAGCCTTCCGCCTTGGGGACTATGACAGGAGTATTGCCCTTCACCAAGGCATTCTGGAGAAGGAACCCACCAACGCCCTTGCCCTGTACCACATCGGATACGCCTACGGTCGAAAAGGCGACCATGAAAAGGAGGCGGCTTTGTACGAGAAGGCGCTTGACCTGGGATTCAGGAAAGAGGACCTCTTCTTCAACCTGGGCATGGCCTACGGAGAGACGAATCGGATCGACAGGGCGATCGAAGCCTTTCGGCGAGGGGTGGAGGCCTATCCCAACAGCGCTGACAACCATTTCGGGCTTGCCCTTGCCTACCAGAGGAGCGGGACGGACGACGATCTTGCCGAGAAGATGTTCCTCCGAACGATTGAATTGGATCCCTCCTTCCCGGAGGCCAGGTTCTACCTCAGTCTCCTCTATGCAGACAATGGGCATGTCAGGAAGGCAGCCGCTCAACTCCGGAAACTGCTGGAGCTGGACCCCGCCAACCAGGCCGCCAGGGACATGCTCGAACGGATAGAGAAGGGAGATTGAGGTGTTTCTCATTTTGTGCTATCGTCCAAAAGAGCTGTAGAAAGTGGAGCGGAGCCTTACGCCCGCGCGCGCCGGATTCTTGAGAGGACCTGTAGCCATGGTCAAGGAGTGCACCCATCTCAGGGAGATTTTGGATGCCCAGAGGGACATCATCGACCGACACATTGACCACCACAAGTGGTTCAATCAGATAGAGAACAGGGAGCAAGCCATCTACGATTTCATTGAGAAATACGGCTTCATCATGCGGGAGTTCTATTGTTCCCGCATCTGTAGGGATCGATTCCACTGCGAACTTGCCCAGATCTACAACCCCAAGTGAATCTGCAATTGAAGTTTCCACTACCCCTGAGACTCAAATTCCTGTATAATGGAATACACATCGATCAAAGGCAGCACGCTGATTTCCTTCCATCTTTTGTGCTGTTACGACATGACAGCTGGATGCTATCCCGTTCTTCTCAACTTCTCCTTTATCAGGGCATTGTCTCAGGCTGAGAATCCTTTGTCCGTCTTTTTCAGGGTCAAATTTGCAGCTACCCTTTTCAAAGGACCCCCAGGTTTCCTGATTGAGACTCTTGATTAGGACGCGCCATCGTTTCTCATGCATTTTCATGGACCGCAATTCTTACCGTTATGTGGCGAGTTGGTTTATGATGTGAGTTTTTGATTCGTCCGTTTTATTCTCTCCCATCCTGTTTGAGGGATCCTTCTTCATT
>JAFGPH010000336.1 GCA_016926135.1 Deltaproteobacteria bacterium | reverse complement strand
CTTCTTGTCGTAGAGTTTGATGATCCGATCGGTGATGTCAATGGTCTCATCCGCACTCACCACGGATTTGGTTTCCAGGATGAGGGTATACTTCTCGTCCTTGGTGAAGGCCTTCACCACGTCAACCACCTCCCGCAGGATCTTTTGCGTGAGTTCGGTATTCTTCTTGTTCAGTTCCTCTTCCAGATCCGCCTTTAGACGCTGAAGGTTCTTGAGCTCCCTGTTCAGATCCTCGCGCTTCTTCTTCAGGGCCTGATCCCCGAGGTTCTTACCCGATTTTTCCAGATCTTCCTCCAGCGCCCTCACCTTATCCTGTTTCTGGCTAAAAAGACCTCTCTTTTCCTTGATGTCCTCCAGGATCAAGGCCCTGGCGTCCTTGGCCGCCTTGGACTCCTGCAGGATCCGCTGAGTGTCGATCAGCCCGATCTTCACTGCAGGGGCTCCGTAGGCAGGCGCGCCAAGCAACAATAGCAACGACGCCATCCCCACATACTTCTGAATCCGCATTTTCCTCATGCACGACCTCCTCATTCATCTCTCTTGTAGCTGTTGATCTGAAGGAGCACCTTCAGGGTCTCCTGCCGCCCACCCGGCGCCCCATCTCGCCCCCCTTCACGTCTTGTCCCCCCCTGGATTCTCACCCTTCCCCACTGGAGCAGTTGGCCGGAATGGTCGATCCGGTAAAGAAGCCGCACCAGTTCGGCTGTGTTGATCCCCTCCAGGCTGATCTCGATGCCTTCGGCCGACTTCGCGCCTTCCGCCTCCTGGGAAAGGGACGGCTTCAGGTACTGGATCCTGGACTCGATTCCGATTTCCCTGCACACATCCTCCAGAAAGGTGAGAAGCGAGAAGCCCCGCTCCCCTGCAGCCAGTCTTCTCGATGCCTCGGACCTCAGGGCCTGGAGCCCCTCCCATCTGTTCCGGAGGGTTTCCATCTCCTTCAGGTCTGTCCGGCTCTTAACAATGCGGACATCGAGCATTTTGCTGCGAGAAAGGGCGGGGGAGAGAAGAAGAAGATAGTAAAGGATCAGGAGGAGAACGCCCCCCCCCAGGACGAGCAGAGCCTTTTCGCGTGCCCTCAGTCTCACTCCTTTTTCTCCATGACGAATTGAAATCTCACCACGGCCTCGCGGTTGTCCATCTTGGCGCCCACCATTCTGACCCCCTGGAAATCCCCGCCGCCGGAAAGCTGCCCCTTGAGCTTGTCCACGGACTGAAACGAGGTGGCGCGTCCGTCCAGGCTGAGCTTCTTCCCTTCCAGCGTGAGCGACTCCAGAACCGTGCCCGGGACTTGCCGCAGGATCCGGGTCAAGACCAGGAGAACGTTCAGCGGCCCTCCCCGGCCGGTCACCGCCTCAAGGGCCAGAAAGCGTTCACTATGGTCGGCCACGAGCTGCTGCATTTGCGCCCGCTCCTGTCCCTTGATCTGGTGAGCCGTGTCCGGGAAGGTTTCCTGCAAGACTTGGCTGATTCGCCGGCGGAGCTCGGTGTATTCTCTCTCCTTCTGGCGAAGGTCCCAAAAAACATCGAAGGTGAGCAAGGCCAAAAGGGTCAGGACCGCGGCCACCATGAAAATCACGGTTCCCTTCAACTCCCCGTATGGTCTACGTGCAAACTCCTCCCTCCGGAATTCCACACAGGCATGAGGCTTCTTCAGGGTGCCGAGGGCAAGGCCCAAAGCACCCGTGAGTTGAGCCTGCATGTCATCTCCCAGCCTTTCTTTCGCGATGCCGTCGAAGGGCAGCCAGAGGCGGGTCGGCAGGCCCGTGGTTTCGGCGACGCGCTGCAGATTGCCGTCCCTTGCTGCGGATCTGCCCGTCAGCAGGATTTGCCGGAGACCTGCGTCGGGACACTTGAGGGCATAGAGCCGGAGGCTTTCACGGAGCACTTCCCCATGGGCCGGACCTGCCTGAACGACTCGCAGAAAGGTCATCCGTCCCTCGTGGATCACCAGGATGAGGCTGGCCACGCTTTCCATCCTCACAACGGCCACAGGCTCCTCGCGCTGCTCCCCGCCACGCCAGAGATAAAGATGGTAAAGGGCCATGACCTCCGATCCGACGGCGTCTGGTTGAATCCCGGCCTCCGAGAGAAGGTCCAAGTGTGCAGAGAGAAGATCCTTGGGCACTGCAAACCCCCAGACGAACCCCTTTTGCCCGTCAAAGATGCAGTCTGCAACCACATCCTCCACCGGGTAGGCAATGCGGGACTCCATCTGATACTTGATGATCTTGCGGGCCTTTCCGGGACGATCAAAGGAAATCGGAATCTCGCGGATCATGGTCTCCGCCGCTGGAAGACAAGTCGCGACGCTCTCACGGCCGATCCTGGTGTTCAGCACGAACTCCCCCAATTCCTCCTTCAGTCGCGAGCGGTCCGGGAGTTCCCTCAGCCAGGTCTTGTCGACCCGAAGACCGCGCACGCTCTGGGTGACCTGCACCGCCCCCAGGTAGTCGCCCTGCAGGTCCAGGCCCACCGCGGAGCCTCCGGATATGGGGTTCTTCAGGGAATTCATCGTCTCTAGCCCACCTGCCAGTAGACCGTTTTCACCATGCCGCCCTCCCTCACAAAAACCCCCCGCAGGCAGGAGTAAGCCCCGTGGCATTGGCCCTGCGCGGTCACGGAGAAGGCGGAGCTCTTGAGGGAAAGGTAGGGCGAAAGCTCTGCAAAGAGACCTTCGTCTACGCCGGGCACCTTCCTGAGGTCTTCCAAGGAGAGAAAATTTCCCTCTAGGCGGTACTGCAGAATGGCCTCGGCAGTGGAGTCGTCCATACCCTCGCTCAAAGAGAGGAGCACCTCTTTGGGGGCTGTGTGGACGTTGACCGTACCGTCGGAGTAGATGGTCAGAAAGCGGGACAAATCCTGGAGACCCCGGGGATAGCCCTTGACCAGGGCAACCTGACCCAGGGTTGCAAACGGCCTGTTGCCGCAACGGTAGGGGCGTTCCAGCCCTTGGTAAAAAGAGTCCTCTGCGCCGCCGGGCCGCTCTTCCTGGTCCCGGTCCAGCCAGTCCAGCAGGGGGGCGAGCATCTCCTCCTGCAGGCCCAACACCTTGAAGAGTCGTTTGAGCTGCGCCTCCCGCTCAAGATCGATCTCACCCGCCTCATTGACCAGGGCGTTCAGATTGAGCTTGCCGCACTCATCCACGACCTGGGTTGTGAGGGACAGCCCGGGTTCCAGGGTCTCGGGAAGGACAAGGTGCTCAGGGTCGGCCCAATTCTCCTTCAGGCTGTCCAGCCCCTGTTCCGGGTCTTCCCTCAGCAGCGAAACGGCCAGGCTCATGCCCGACCGGCTCAGGTGGTAGGCCCGGTAGGCGTCACGCCAGAGGCCTGCCAGCTCGAGTTCGGTGCCCGATTCACGGGAGAACCCCAAGGTCAGGGCCGTCAACGTGGCGATGACCAACAGGGTCAGGAGCAAGGCCGACCCCCGGTTCTGCCTGCCGGGTTCTCGCTGCCGCACGAAAGGCATCACCCCCCCGTGAGCCTCAGGGAAAGCTCAGGGTGGACGCTGGTGCGAAACAAGTGTTCCCTGCCTTCCTGGTCCTGGAGGCTCAGGGTGATCTCAATTCGGGTGGGAAGCCCCCCCGGGGATTGGCGGAAAGAGTCCCACTCGTCCGCGGATCGGCCCCGGCTGTCCACATAAACGAGATCGAGGCCCGTGACCCTGTCTGAGACCTCCTCCTCCCTGCCCCCGCTCACGATGTCCTCTCCGGGGACCCCATCGTCCCGGCGGTAGAGGATGAATCCCTCGCCATCCGCCCTGTCGACTCGGTATCCCACCGTGCACAAATCGGTCCGTGGATCTCCGTTCCGGGCAGGGATGTGGGTGAGGGTGGTGAAGTCGATGCGGTCTGCAGGCCTTCCGTCCAGAGTCCCGTTCCCCCCGATCATGCCGAGCTTCTGAGCGGTTCCGGAGGAAGGCGCCCGGTCGATCGCGGATTCCAGGTCCCGTCTCATGAGCTCCAGGACGATCCTGGCATGCTGCTGGATTTCGCCGCTGGATCGGCCTGCCCGAATGGTCTCCACATTGGAAACGTAGGAGGTGTACACGGCGGCACCCACAACCACGAGAATGGCCGTGGCGACCAGCACCTCCAGCAGGGTGAACCCCCTCATCCCCCGGCGCTCCAGAGGTAGGTTTCGATGACGAGGGCCCGCGAAGTCTCCTGGGGGTCCTGAAAGAGCTTGACCCTTGCCTTGTAGAGATGCTTTCTGCCGGGTACCTGCGTGATTTCCTCCCTGTAGGAAAGACCGGGGTGTTCTTCCTTCCAGGACCCTGAACGAACCCCTTCCCTGAACTCGGACCGGGAGAGGATTTCGGAGCACCTCCGCTGCAGGGCGCACCCCGCCTCGGTCAGGAAACGGGCCTCCGACTGGAGCCCCAGGTTCGATGTCTGGAGTCTAAACACGGCCAGGAGGGCAATCGAGAGGAGCCCCAGGGCCATGAGCACCTCCAGCAGGGTGAACCCCTGCTCACGACCACTTCTGGTCCACATACCCGTCGTGGATCCTCACCAGGCCGGTCAGGGGCCGGACCTCCAGGGTGCGGAAGCGACCGGCTTCATTCCCCAGGTGGATCAAGGCCCGCTCCACTCGACCGTTTGCATGGAAGCGGATTTCGGCTTCTCCCTCCTGGACCCTTCCCCGACTCTCGGTGACAAGGTCCTTGAGAAAGACACCCGTCGGCAATGTCCTCCTTTGCGAGAATCCATCCTTCTCGTCAGGATGCGGCTCCCGGCCCGGCTGAGTCTCATCGGAGGGTTCCATCGGATAGATCCAGTTCCGGTCCAGATCAAGCCTGAGGATCTGGTCCCTCCGGGTGCTTGCGGCCTTTCCTCTGAGTGCTGAGACCTCGCTGATAAGCAGGCGCGCACCCAGGGCCAGATCCCCCCCGGTGAAGACCCCTTCGATACGGGGAGAGGCAAGCCCCACGAAGAGGCCCACAATGAGCAGGGTGATGGAGAGCTCCAGGAGGGTGAACCCCTCAGCCCTGTTTCTGGGTTTGGGTCCAGTTGGTGACATCCTGGTCCTCCCCTGTTCCCCCTTCTTCCCCGTCGGCCCCATAGGAAAAAAGGTCAAAGTCCTTGTTGTGCGTTCCGGGAGATAGGTAGTAGTAGTCCCGATCCCAGGGGTCTTTGGGCAGCACCCCCTTTTCGAGGTACCCCCCTTCCCGGTAGTTCCGGGGAACCCTCCCCACCGAAGGCTTCTCCACCAGGGCGCGCAGGCCCTGGTCGGTGCTGGGGTAAGCGGCATTGTCCAGCTTGTAGAGTTTCAGGGCGTTTTCCAGGGTCTGGATGTCGAGCCGGGCCTTGGTGGCCCGCGCCTCCCCGGGGCGATCCATCAATTTGACCGCAACGAGACTCGCCAGGATTCCTAGGATGGTGACCACAATGAGGATCTCAATGAGCGTGAAACCTCTTTGCCAATGACGCACGGTCCTCGTTTCGTTTCTCATCATATACTTCTCTCTTTCGTGAAAGGGTCAGTAGTGAGTGGTCCGTGGTCAGTTGTCAGTGGCTGCCGCTCTGAGACATTCTCGCGCAGGCGGGAATCCCGCATTTTCTTCTGGATTCCGGGTCGCGCTTCGCTTGCCCGGAATGACGTCTTCTCCAAAACGTGTTTCCGGAACACTCATACTTCGGGAGTCCCCCGGCAACGCCGGGGGTTTGCCGGTTCGAATGAACGCCTTCCACTCACAACGGACCACGGACAAATCAAGACGCTTTACTTGATTCCCGAGGTCATGTCGAAAATGGGCAGAAGGATGGCCAGCACGAGGAATCCAACCACCAGACCCATCACCAGAATGATGAGCGGCTCGAGCAGGGAAGTGAGAGTGGCCACATGGCCTTCCACCTCCTCTTCATAGATCTCAGCCGCCTTGGATAGCATCCCTTCCAGATCTCCGCTCTTTTCCCCGGCCCGAATGAGCTGGATCACCATGGGCGGAAACCACCCGCCCTTCCTGAGAGGGGTCGCCAAATCCCCGCCTTCGCCGATCATCCGGGCGCTCTCCTGGATCCTCTGCTCCAGGATGAGGTTTCCCATGGAGGATCTTGCGATCTCCAGCGAATCCACCAGCGGAATTCCGCTCTTGAGAAGAACCGAGAGCGTGCCCGTGAAGCGTGAAATGACCGCCTTGCGGTGCAGGGGGCCCAGCAGAGGGGCGCGCAGCCGGACATGGTCCCACAGCCTGCGGCCTGCCCCTGTTCGGAGGACCATCGAGAAGGCCGCCCACAAGAGAACCGGCGTCAAGAGAGACAACCACCAGAAACGGGCGGCCGCCTCGGTGAGCCAGATGAGGACCCGGGTGGACCAGGGGAGGGCCAGTTTCATCCCTGCAAAGACACCCACCACCTTGGGCATGACGAAGGACATGAGAAACACGAGGATGATCCCGCTCATGAGGATCAGGAAGATGGGATACACCATGGCCGATTCGATCTTCTTGCCGAGCCTTCTCCGTTTTTCCGAGTAGTCGGCGAGCCTCGCCAGCACCACGTCCAGGACGCCCCCTGTCTCGCCGGCCCGGATCATGTTCACGTGAATGGATCCGAATACCGAAGGGTGGGCGCTCATGGCCTGGGAGAGGGAGCGGCCCTCGATGACCCGCTCCTTGATCCGAATCAGGATGCCCTTGAGGCCTTGGTTCTCGCTCTGCTCGATCACCCCCTGGAGGCAGTCCACAAGAGGAAGGCCCGCTGAGACGAGGGTTGCCATCTGCCTCAGGACGGCGCTCACCTCCAGAGGGCTGACCGAACGCCAACCTCTGAGCCTCGAAAGCCACGCCCGTGAGTCAGGGGACTCCTCCGCATCGTCCACCTGGCGGATCTCCGTGGGGTAGATGCGGTCCATGCCCAGCCGCATCCGGGCGGCCACGGCACCCTCGGCGGTGATCACACCCCGGGTCCTCCTGCCGTCCTCGTCCAGGCCCTTGTATTCAAATACGGGCATAGACGGTTGAGGCCCGATGCGCGAGGTCTAAGGTCCAAGGTCCGGAGTCCAAGGATGAATCGGGACAGGTCTTTTCCTTGTGCCTTGCGCCGCTCATTCTTGCGTCACCCTCAGGACTTCCTGGGGGGTGGTGATGCCTTCCTGCACCTTCCGAACGCCCTCCTCGAACAGGGTGCTCATCCCGGCCCGGACCGCCGCCTGCTTGATGGTGACCGAGTCGGCGCCCGCGCTCAGCAGGCGTCGGGTCTCCGGGTCCATCGTCAGGATCTCGAAAAGGCCCGTGCGGCCCTTGTACCCGCTTTCCATGCAGGTAGTGCACCCCCGGCCCCGGTACACAGGCATCTCCGGCAAAAGGCCGAATTGCCCCTGAAGAGAAGACTCCGGCGGATACGCTTCCCTGCACTCGGGGCAGATCCTGCGGACGAGCCTCTGGGCAACCACACCGAGCAGCGAGGAAGCGATCAGAAAAGGCTCCACCCCCATGTCCACCAACCGGGTGAGGGCCCCGGCCGCGTCGTTCGTGTGAAGGGTGCTGAAGACCAGGTGTCCCGTGAGGGACGCCTGAACCGCGATCTCGGCCGTCTCCCGGTCCCGGATCTCCCCCACCATGATCACATCCGGGTCGTGCCGCAGGATGGACCGGAGCCCCCGGGCAAAGGAAAGCTCCGTCTTCAGGTTGACCTGGATCTGTCCTACCCGCTGAAGCTCGTACTCGATGGGGTCTTCGATGGTGATGACGTTTCGCTCCGCGCTGTTGATGCGGCTGATGGAGGCATACAGGGTCGTGGTCTTTCCGGAACCTGTAGGCCCCGTCACCAGGAGGATGCCGCTGTTTTTCCGAATCAGACCTTCGTAGGTCTTGAGCTGCCCCGCGCCCATCCCCATCTCCTCCAGGCCCACCAGGGACACCCCCTTGTCCAGGATGCGCAGCACGATGCGTTCCCCGTAGGCCATGGGAATGATGGACACCCGCAGGTCCACGGAACGGTTGGCCACCCGGATCTTGATCCTGCCGTCCTGGGGCACCCTCTTCTCCGCGATGTCCAGCTCGGCCATGACCTTCAGCCTGGAAACCACCGGGGCGTGGAACTTCTTGGGGAGGCTGAAGACCTCGTAGAGGATCCCGTCGATACGAAAGCGCACAACAATGACCTTTTCATAGGGCTCGATGTGGATGTCACTGGCGCCCCGTCGCAGGGCCTGGGTGAGGATCAGGTTCACCAGCCGGATGATGGGGGCCTCGTGGCCCGCGTCCATGAGGTCGTCCACCTCTTTCAGGTCTTCGAGCGCATGGGCTTCCATCTGGTAGGATTCCAGGTCCTCCACCACCTTTTCGGCCTCGTCGCTGGACTGGTCAAAGAGCAGATGGATGGCCCCGTGGATCTCCGACAGAGGGCTCAGCACCAGGCGGACCTGACGGCACCCCGCCCTGGTGGCCAGGTCGTCCGCGGCCCGGAAGTTCAACGGGTCGTTGAGGGCCACGGTCAGGAGGCCTTCGCTCTTCCGGAGAGGGACCATCTG
>JAFGPH010000335.1 GCA_016926135.1 Deltaproteobacteria bacterium | reverse complement strand
GAAATGACCTCTGCCCGTGAACGCCTGGAGAAAGGCCTCAAGGTTTTGGAGAAGGTGATCGCCAGAGCGAAAATCAGCCGGGAGATTACGGAACTGATTGAGGGAAACGGGCACCTGCAATTGTTCCTTGCCGAAAAAGGCCGGCAGGTGTAATGGGGGAAGACACCTTTCGTATGCCTTTGTCGGGAATCCCCTTGCGGATGCGCGAAAGCTCAACGGGCATCCCTGGATAAGGAGGCTGGAAACGGATGACCTGGATCCAACTCGTCAAGACCTATGGACTGACCTTGCTGGTGTTTCTGGCCATCGATTTCCTGTGGCTGGGTCTCCTTGCCAAGGGGTTCTACCAGAGAAGCTTGGGACACCTTTTCAGCGAGCAGGTGAACTGGGCGGCCGCCTTCTTGTTCTACCTGCTCTTCATTGTGGGCCTGATGGTTTTTGTCATCTATCCGGCCTTCAAGGCCAATTCGCTGTGGCAAGCCTTGTGGATGGGCATGCTGTTCGGCCTGGTGTCCTATGCGACCTTCGATTTGACCAGTCTGGCCCTCTTCAAGGGCTGGGCCGTGAAGGTGGTGGTCGTGGACTTGGTGTGGGGGACCGTGTTGAGCGGCATCGTTTCAACGGCCGGGTACGGGATTGCGAGATGGTTGAACGGATAGGGCCGCTTCCCACCGGTGAAAACCCCTGCCCCTGCAGAATCGCTGAAATCTCTATTGTGCCTCCTAGAGAAAACACCAGGTGCCTGACATTCTGCTGACAACTGTGTGCAGACCTTTCGGTGGAAAAGGCGAGGGGGACTCGGTCGCCGCCGAGCTGTTTCACGCCCAGGTGACACGCAGCCAGGGTGTTTTCAGCTACCGCCAGGTCATCCGTTGCTGGGGGCTGGACTACATTGCCGAAAATATTCAAACCTCTTCGGTGGTTCTTCACTACCCTTCAGAAAAAGAATTCACCTGTGAAATCCTGGCGAGGCAATACGATTACATCGGCATCAACTTCGTGGTGGCCACCTTCCACAAGCTCCGTCGGATAGTCGAGATCATTCGGAGCCGTTCGCCCGGGTCGAAGATCATTCTGGGGGGGTATGGAACGGTTCTCCCCGACGAGGTGCTGGGTCCTTACGGAGATTTCATCTGCCGGGAAGAAGGCATCGGTTACATGCGGAGACTCCTGGGGGAGCCTGAAGAGACGCCCATCCGTCATCCGTACGCCCCCATCGAGTCACCCAGGGTCTATTCCTTCCCGCTCGGGACGAAGGTGGCTCACATCACCGGGGGTCTCGGTTGCCCGAACGGCTGCGATTTCTGCTGCACCTCTCACTTTTTCAAACGGAGGTACGTCCCCTTCATCGAGAGCGGCCGAGCCCTCTATGAAACCATGCAGCGGATGGAACGGGAGGCCCGTCTGGCCGGTGACGACCTGAGCGGGTTCATTTTCATCGACGAGGATTTTTTCATCCATGAAAAGCGCGCCCGGGAGTTTCTGAACTGCGTGCGCGAGGGAGGCATCACGCAGTCGATCATGGGGTTCGGCAGCGTTCAGGGTTTGTCCCGCTTCACGGCCGACGAGATCGCAGAGATGGGCTTCGACATTCTCTGGACCGCGGTCGAGGGGGTTGAATCAGGCTACAAAAAACTTCAGGGCAGGGGACTGGAAGATCTCTACCGGGATCTAAAATCCCGCGGGGTAGCGATTTTGTCCTCCATGATCATCGGCTTTCCGTATCAGGACCGCGCCCAAGTGATGAAGGAATTCCGTCGGCTCATGGAGCTGGGGCCTGCGCTTTGGCAGATCCTGATTTACTTCGCCTTTCCGGGAACGCCGCTGCACCGCAAAGTGATCGAGGAGGATCGCTATATCGACGCGTATCGGGAAAATCCCGATTACCGTACCTTCGACGGGTTTTCCATGCACTTCAAACACGAGCATTTCACACCCCAGGAACTGGAAGACCTGCAGCGGCAGATCTACCACAACTGCTTTGAAACCTTGGGACCTTCGCTGGTGCGGGTCCTGATGGCTTGGTTCGAAGGCTACCGGAACTTGAAGGATTCCTCCCGGCCGCTGCTGCGCGATCGGGCGGAGCGAATGCGTCGATACGTCCGCAGCGCGCTGCCCGGGATCTACCCTGCGATTCGGTTCGGGCCCAACCGGGAGCGGCGGGCGGAGGCGATGCATTTCTTGAAGGAAATCGAAAAGGAACTCGGTCCCCGCTCCTTCCAGGAGCGGCTGCAGTGCTGGGGCACGGTGCCTTTTTTGCTCTGGGCATGGATGACCGAGAGGTTGGGTCTATTTCAGCAACCAAGGCTTCTCCGGATCGAGCGCCGCCTTGGAACGGGGCGCTGATGTCCCTTATCCACATACTGGGAGGTTAGCAAATGAGCGAAACCGGTTTGAAGCGGGCTAGAGAACTGACCGTAAACGGCTTTTTCTATGACAACCTCATCAAAATGGCTGAACACTGCCGGGAGGATAGCAACCCGAACAGTCTTCTGAGTCCTTACGTGTTGAACCGTATCTTTGCGCAAATGGCCGACGAAATGGGTGACGGAATTGTCATCAGCAGTGAACTGCGCAAGCTGGAGGCCAGGTACAGAACCCCGGTCAATCTCGCCCTGGAAAAGGCCATAGCCGGCGCTCCTCAAGAGGAGCAGAACAGCATACTGATCGACCTGATCCGGCTGTTGTGGGCAGCAACTGCAACGGACTGACGATATTCACTCCCTTTCCGTCCGAATCTCATCTCTCCGGGTTGATGAGAAGAGCGTGCCCTCGAAGATCTCGCGAACCTTCTGCTCCCTGAAGAGGAAAATCCTGGAAAGCTCACGGCGAATGAGGGGACAGATGATCTCCCCCAACGGCCAAAAGGGCAGTTGATAGACAACCTCATCGGTCATCTTTGTGCCGTCTTTTTGTCCGGAAAAGCGATGGGTATGCGCCCAGTGCCTGTAAGGCCCTTTTGTTTGGACATCGACGAAACGGTAAGGGGGCTCCCACAGGGTGATCAGGGTGGACCATTTGAAAGGGATGCCACGGAGTTGCAGACGATAGTCGATACGGGTTCCTTGACCCATCTCGATCGGGGCCGGCGTGAGAATTCGAAAGCGAAGCTCCGGGGGTGTAATCTTCTGGAGGTTCGCAGCGTCGGAGAAGAAAGCGAAAACACCGGAGACAGGACACGGGATGATCGTGGAAGATCGAAACGCGTGAATCATTCCCCGCGGTAGTCCTTGGAGATTTCCTTCATGCGGCGACGGTTCACGCCTAAGTCGTAGTACCCTGCTCTTGAGGCGGAGCGGAAGTGGATCTGGCGCTCCTTGTCGTCGAAGAGAAACTCCACGTCATCCACAAAACGAAAGAGGGCCGACCTGAATTCCGCGCGGAGGTAGGTGGGGTTCCTGAGGACGAGGGTGCTTCCCTTTGCGCGCCGCAGAACCTGTAGCAGGCGTTCCATACTCTCCTGCTGCGTCCCCATATAGGGCAGCGGAGGCATGGCCCGGTCCGGATCTTTGCTCCGGGTGGATACGCAGTTGGGGGAATCCGGGCAGGGTGGGAGCTCCCTGGGCGCAGCGTCCTTCCGTTCCAGGGCGCTCGTGGCGCACCCGAAGACGGTCAGGAAAATCCAGGACAGTATCAAGATTTTCATCCTCCTTTGCACGCTATTCCGGCAGACCTCCTTGAGTGCACTTCATCCCTTCGTTTCCCTCAAAACCAGTTCCGGAGGGGGATTGCGCAGCCCGGTGGTCCAGCGCTGCGGAAACCCTTCCAGGCCGTTGGCAGCTCCCAGGATGGCTCCAAGCACTGCGCCGCGGTGCACATTGTCCCCTCCCAGATTGGTGTTAACGATGAGGCCCTGTTCCGGTTGGTCGTGGTACTTCAACGCAAGGTAAACCACAGACGGAACCGAATCCTCCACGTAACAGGCGGTGCTGAGTCGGCGACCCACCACCTTTTCGTCGGATTCTGCAAGCCATTCCCCATAAGGATGCGCATACAATGGGTCTTTCTGGTCCCCGATCTGATGAAGCAGGGCCTCGCGCAGGGAGTCCCCTGAAAGTACCTCCAAAAGGAGTTGAATGAGCAGGTCGGCGGCAACGGTCATCTTCTGACCCAAGTGCGTGAGGGACAAATGCTCCAGGGCGGCCTCCCTGGCTTTGGACGGAGAAGCCCTGTAGTAAACAACGATGGGCACCAAGCCGACCAGGCCACCGATGTGTTTTTCCGTGACCCCGCACTGATGGGTGGGCTTGCCCTGGGCGTAGTGAGTGAAAAAGTGCCGGTGGTACTCTTCCACGTAGGTGTCGCGGTGATTGCCCGACGTCGTCATGAAGGCGATGTAACGCTTCAGGTAGTCTTCCGACGAGTAGCCGCGGTTCGCATTCAGGGATTCGATCAGCAGGCCGCAGAGCTTGACGTTCAGCGTGTTCTCCCCGGCTTGCAGGAACTGGTGGTAATGGATTCCGCGTTTGCCCCAATACTGGGCCTGTTCGTGGAGGATATTCGCTTTCTCGTTCAGGGGGGTGTAGGAGGATCGCCAGAGGATGCTGTCCGGGTGAGGGTTTCTGGGCGCAACATAGTCCGTCACACGACCGTAATCCCTCTGAAGGGCCAGCGTATCGTAATACCAGTGGACCGGCATGGCCAGGGCATCGCCGATGAAAAGACCGTAGATGGCCCCCCGGCATCGTGATTCGTCCGACATGGGTTTTTCGCCTGGATGCACGCTCTAAGCCCCCGTTTCTCAAGAGGAGGGTATTTTTTTGCCTTCCAGTTCCTGGTGGCGCATGGGCATGCTGTCGATCAGGCCAAAGATGTCTTTCGCCGTACCAGGTTGATCGGAGCGGAGTTTCACCGTGCCGTCTTTCCCGATGAGGATCAACTGAAAGGCCCCTCTCTGCACTGCAAATCGACCTCGAAGGGTCTCTGCAGCCACTTTAGAAAGAACCCTGCTCCCGGCTCGGCTTTCCCCTTCTTCGAAAATATCGACGATCAGGAGGTCTCTTTCTGCCGTCTCCCGGGATCTGGATTCCAGTTCTTGTTTCTGCAATCGATGAGCACGGTCTGATGCTGAAGGACTGAAGAGAATGAGAATACGGTTCTTCCAGCGCAGCGAATCGAGGTCCAAATCGGATCCTCTGTTTTTCGGCATAACCTGTGCCAGCGCAAGAACCGGTAGCAGGAATGTAACGATCCAAAATGAGAAAAAAACCTTCATCACAGGCTGCCAATCTCCCCTCAATGTCCATGGTGTCAGGCTTTTCGCAGCTAACCGACCTTTTCGATGTCCCCGGCGTACCTTCCCGCCACTGCATCCTCGACGCACTCAGCCAGCTCCTCTTCCGTGGCCTCCTTGAGGCTCTTGAGTGCATCCAGGGGACAAAGAAATTCGTTGCCGGATTTGTCTTTAACCTTCAGGTACTTGGGTTTTGTTTCCATGAGCCCACCCGCAAAGAGAAACAGGGTCGATTAGACCCTGTTTCAAGTTTCTCCAGAGACTTGCAAGAGAGGCTTTTGTTAGTCACCGATATTGATCGCCCTGGAGGCATCATCGATGCAGTTCTTGAGATCGTCCTTGTCGACTTTCTTCGGATCCTTCAGGTCGTCTACACGGCACACGTATTCGTTTCCCGCCTTGTCCTTTACCCACACAAACCTTTGTTGATGAACGTCTTTCTCGGCCATGTCCCCCCCCTTTAAAAGTGAATTCTATTCAAATAATATACATACTAATATGCCGATCTCTATTGTCAAGTGCATTCCGATGCAGACCTCGGACTTTGCCTTCCGCCGGAGGGTCAAGTCACGGAATGATGGACGCATCCCTTGCCTTGTCGGGAAACCGCTTTAACTTGTTTGACAATGAAATCGAAGTGGTTCGGACGAGAAACATCGGAAGAAAGGGGTCAGGAAAAATGGAAATGCCAGATGAAATCGTAAGGAAAAAGGTCTATGAAGGGTGGGCATCCTTTGTGGAGAGCCTGGAAGAATCAGTAGCAACTCTCGAAAAAGAGATTGATTTCACATCCAAAATGGTCAAAGCCTGCACCCTGGAGTGGTGTCAGGCTACGGAGCATGCGATCGATGACATCAGCAACTCCCTCTTCTCCATCAGTGAACCATCCTGGTTGCCCGACGAGGACTCCAAGAAGCTGAAGATGCTCAAGCGCAGGGTTCACGACGTCTACTCAAGGTACAAGGCGGCGGCCGGAAAGAAATAGGCAAGGTTTGCTTACGTAATTTCAGATCCTTACGGAAGGGACAGACCCATACTCCAGGTGGCCCTTATCCACCCTGTTCAAAATGAGTTAATTTGTTGTTTCCTGCGGCTGTTGACGCTTTGATTCGGGGCTGATAGAAGTCTGCACATCCGAGGTGCAGGAGGAGGACCATGGCAGAAACCATGCGGATCATGACCGAGAGGCCATTGAATGCGGAAACCCCTGTTCCCCGTCTGCGCTCCTGGATCACCGCAAATTCGGTGTTTTTTGATCGCAATCAGGGAGAAATACCGCAGGAACCGATTCCTGTGGCCGAATGGCGACTCTTCCTTGAGGGTCAGGTTGAGAAACCCATCGAGTTCACCCTGGAGCAGGTCCTTCGCATGCCCAAGGCGATCGTCTCGAACACGATCGAGTGTTCCGGCAACAGCCGCTCCCTTCTGAAGGAAAAGGCCTCGGGGAATCCGTGGACTATCGGAGGTGTGGGCAACGCCGTGTGGGGAGGAGTTTGGCTCAAAGACCTCCTCGGTCAGGTCAGGCCCCGGCCGGGGGCCAAACATGTGGCGTTTCAGGGCATGGACAAACCGCTCGGTTCCGCCGGAGTTCCTTTCATACGAAGTATTCCCCTGGACAAGGCCATGTCCTCAACCCTCCTGGCCTATGAGATGAACGGTGAACCCTTGCCGCTCAAGCACGGGTATCCCATGAGAGCCCTGGCGCTCGGGTGGACCGGCGCAAACTGCGTGAAGTGGCTGCAAAGGATCACGCTGCTGGAGAGCCCGTTTGAAGGCTTCTTCATGGACAAGGTCTACCGTGTGTTCCAGAAGGATCAGGACCCCAATACAGGGCAGGTCGTGACAGCCTTGAAGTTGAAGTCCATCATCACCCAGCCTCTTCAGGATGAGACCGTTACAGTTGGGCCTGTCACTATCCTGGGCGCAGCCTACGCCGGGGAGGTTGAAATCGAGCGGGTGGAGGTCTCGGTTGACGGCGGCCATACATGGAGCGCCGCCACGTTCATCGGCCCTCACGAGAAGTATGCATGGCGGCACTGGCAGTCTATCTGGGATGCAAGGGATGCGGGGGATTTCACCCTCATGGCCCGTGCGAGCGGTGCAGGGGGCATCGCGCAACCGCTGGATGCCGCATGGAATGTGTTGGGCTACGGGAATAACGGCGTCCGAGAGCATGCAATCCGTGTTCATGTGAGATAGAAACGGTCAACCCTGTCATGCGGGTTCTAGCGGTGGTTCTCATGAAAACCTGAAGCCTCGAGTCTCGTCCGGGTTTTCGCTGGGGGAGCTTCGGAAGGGCCCATGAGATAAAGAATAGGGGGGAAACATCCCGTTGGAACTGCAAGCCGTGAAAAGTGATCTGGCGGCCCTTTTTCGGTCCCAACGGCTGGCCGTGCTGGCGACCCATGCCCAAGGTCAGCCTTATACCAGCCTGGTGGCGTTTTCTTGCAGCGACGATCTGAAGTCGCTCTTCTTTGTGACAGGCAGGGTCACCCGCAAATACGCCAACCTCACGAATGATTCCCGGGTGGCTCTGCTCGTGGACAACCGCAGCAACGAGGCCGCTGATTTCCGGCAGAGCATGGCGGTGACCGCCACGGGCACCGTGGAAGAAGTTCAGAAAGCGGAGGCTGAGAACCTTGTGCATGCCTATCTGGCCAAAAACCCACATCTGGAGCATTTCCTCTCCTCACCCTCCTGCGCCCTTCTTAGAATCCGCATCAAGAAATACTATATTGTTCAACGCTTCCAGAACGTCGTCGAAATCGATGTGAAGTCATGACCCTGATCCTGCCCCTGGAAAACATCAGTGACCAAGATCGAGCTCGAACGGGAGGAAAGGCCTTTGCCTTGGCTGCCATGAGCAGGCAGGGTCTGAACATCCCCCATGCCCTTTGTGTCTGCACTGAAGCCTACCAAGCCTATGTGGAAGCCACGGGTCTTCGTGATCGCATCTTTATGGAAATCCACCGGAAGGCGTTCGAGGACATGCGCTGGGAGGAGATCTGGGACACGGCCCTCAGGGTCCGCAACCTCTTCCTGAAGACCCCCATTCCCCAAACCTTGGAAAGAGAACTGGCGCACGCCGTGGGGGAGGCCTTTGCGGGAAAACCCGTCAGCGTGCGTTCCTCCGCCCCAGGGGAGGATTCCTCCAGGACCAGCTTTGCGGGGCTGCATGAATCCTACGTGAACGTGCGGGGAACCAATGCGATCCTAGAGCGCATCCGGCAGGTGTGGGCCTCCCTGTGGTCGGACCGGGCATTGCTCTACCGCCGCGAACTGGGCCTGGACGTGATGAAGAGCTCCATGGCTGTGGTGGTCCAGGAAATGGTGGCGGGGGATCGATCGGGGGTGGTCTTTGCACAGAGCCCGGTGAATCCTGCGGAGGCCGTGGTGGAGGCGGTTTACGGCCTGAATCAGGGGCTTGTAGACGGCACGGTTGAGCCGGATCGGTGGATCCTGGAGCGGGCAACGGGGGCTATCCTGTCGCACACCCCGGCTGTCAGGGAAAAAAGCCTGAGGGCCGACGAGACGGGGGTTCGGCTGGATCCGCTCCCTCCCGAGCTTCAGAGCAGGCCCCCGCTCGAAGGGGGTGAGGTCTCCGAGGTATTCAGGCTGGCGCTCGGCGCGGAGGTGCAATTCGTTTCGCCCCAGGACGTGGAATGGACCTACAAACGGGGCATCCTGCACCTTCTGCAGGCCCGACCCATCACGACCCTGGCAGCCGAGGAGGGTGACCGGCGGCCCTGGTACCTGAGCCTGCACAGAAGCATCGAGAATCTGAAGAACCTTCGCCGTAAGATCGAGTCGGAACTCATACCGGCCATGGCGGAGGAAGCGGATCACATGGAAAGCGCCGATCTATCAAGCCTCCCCGACGAGGGTCTGGCATTGGAGATCGAGGCCCGCCTGGAACGGCAAGGGAAATGGCTGGAAATCTATCGGGAGGACTGCATCCCCTTTGCCCATGGGATGCGGCTCTTCGGCCAGGTGTACAACGACGTGATGAAGCCGGGCGACCCCTTCGAGTTCGTGACTCTCCTGGCCGAGACGGGCATGGTGAGTGTGCGGAGAAATCAGGCACTGGAAGACCTCGCATCAAGGATTCGCAGCGACCGGGTGCTGTCGGAAACCCTCAGGAAGGGTAAAATGGAGGATTGTGCCCCGGATTTCCTGGAGGCTCTGGAGAGGATCGAAGAGGAATACGGGGACCTGTCCTGGGGTTCGTCCCGGTTCGCACAGGACAGGAGCGCGCTTATCCAGTTCCTCCTCCAGATGGCCGAGCATCTCCCCCGCAGGGCTGAAAAAAAGGAGGAGGGCAGGCATGCGCTGGAGGCCGCGTTTCTTTCGATGTTCGATGACTCCCGACAGGCCTATGCCCTAGAGCTGCTGGATATCGGCCGGGCCAGCTACCGAATGAGGGATGACGACAATATCTATCTGGGAAGGATTGAAGGTCAGTTGCTGCGGGCTGTAGAGGAGGGGAGGCGCCGCATCCGATCGCGCTGCTCCGGGGAGATCGGCCCGGCCGAGGCCGAGCAGGTGGCACGGAGCCTCCGATCGGGGGAGGATTTGCGTGACTCATGCGAGATGCCTTCCCGCGAGCCCCGGGAACGAGATTTCGAGATCCGGGCCAGGCAGATCGTGGGCCAGCCGGCAGGCCCGGGTGTGGGCATGGGAAAGGCCCGGGTCGTTTCCAGCACAGCGGACCTCTTCCAGTTCAAGGCCGGCGAGATCCTGGTGTGCGATGCGATAGACCCCAACATGACCTTTGCGGTGCCGCT
>JAFGPH010000334.1 GCA_016926135.1 Deltaproteobacteria bacterium | reverse complement strand
CTGCGGCTAGAGCGAGTGGGGCAACAGCTTGAATTGCCTTCTGTCTTGGGCGCGATAGACGGTGAAGTCCTTGTGATCCAGGGTGAAAACCCTCCGGATAGCCATAGCCTCGGCAATGGCCACAAGGGAGGCGTCGGCCAGGTCCATGGGCAGGTCTCTGTATTTCTCCATCAAGACTCTGCACCTAGCCTGCATTTTCGGATCCAGGGGGGCAATGGCCACGCCGCCTCTCAGAATGAACTCCCAAAGAGCATTCTGGGCCTTCCAGGAGAAACCCAGGAGATAAAAGGCCTCTGTAATCACGGGCCATGAGGTGATGAGGGGCTCTTCGATCTCCTTTAACAGACGTACGCACTCCTTGTGGTAGCCATCAGAAGCATCGAAGAAGGCAACGATTGGGCCGGTGTCGAGAAGAATCAAATCTTCCTCCTGAACGCCTCTCTCAGGATGTCTTCCGAGTCAGCGGCGAGATTGCCTTTACCGCTGGAGGCGGCACCGAGCAGGTCGGCAATTAAATCATAGGGCTTGCGGGTCTTCTCGTCCAAAGCCTTCCTGCAGTAACTGCGAATGGATGCCTTCAATACCTCGGTCTTGGTGGCGCCCAGGACCTTCGCCGCATGGTCTAATAGCGTCTCGGTCTCTTCGTCTAATCTTACGCTGACGGTCATGGTAGAACCCTCTCCCAAGTATATTACAAATTGTATTACAACGATGGCTTTCTAGGCAAGAGAAATGAGGGAAAGGTCCCAGCCCTTGAAATGGGCTGATGCCGGTACCGATTCCTTTAGGATGGCGGCAAATTCCTTAAGGTGATATGTACCAGACAGTCAAATAGTGAAAGGAGCCCACCGGAACATGGCGACCATTCAGCATCAGGGTGAGAGCATCCGGCAGGCCGTGAAGTGGATCTCCGCGGAGCTGCTGGAAGAACCCTCAAAAAAGGTTGGGAAACTGATCCAGGCGGCGGCATTGCGATTTAACCTCTCTCCGCTGGAGGAGGAGTACCTGGTTTCCTTTTACGGGAAAGAAAAGGAGTGAAGGGTCAGAGGTCAATGCTTTCCGGGCTTTTCATTCGTTCAAAGAGGTGCCTGAAGAGGCGGAAGGAGACTACCAGCACGAGGGCAACCGCAAAGGCCCCTGCAAGAATGGGGACCCAGGACCCGGCCCTGGCCTGGTGATGGATGCCGACCCAGATGGAGAGCGCCCCCAGAAACAAGGCACAGGCCGCCAGCCCGCCACACAGCAAAAGGAGAAGCCCATAACCGGTGCGTTTCATGGGAAGGCCTCTCGAAAGGTTTACGGGGATCCGTCCTTGAGCTTCTTGCGCAGGAACTCTACCTGGTTCTTCACCTTCACATCGGCCTTCATCTTCTGCTCCATTACCTCACATGCATAGAGGACCGTGGAGTGGTTCCGTTTAATGGATTTTCCGATTTCCTCCACGGTCACGGCCGTATGCTGACGGCAGAGATACACGTAGACATTCCTCGGATAGGTGTGGATCGCCTTCCTGGACTTGGACTCCAGGGCGGAGGGGTCCACCTTGAAATACCGGCAGACCAGGCTCCGGATCTCCTCCAGGCCGGCGGCATCCTGCTCGGGAACGATGCACCGAAGGACCTCTCGAACCAGGTCCATGTCCATCTTCACCTTCAGGAGCTCGGACTTTGCCTTGAGACACCGCAGGGCGCTTTCGATCTGTCGAACGTCGCCTGTCAGCTTTTCCGCAAGAAAATGGAGGATCTGCTCGGAGATCGGGAGTTTCTCTTCTGCAGCCTTGTTTTCGAGAATCTTCAGCCGCGTTTCATACTCAGGCCTTTCGAGGGTCGTGATGAGCCCCGAGGTGAGGCGGGAGGCCAGTTCCCTGGAAAGGTTCGGGATGTCCTTGGGCGGGAGCGCACTGGTAAAGATGATTCTCTTCTGCGCGTTTTCCAAGGCGTCCAGCGTATATCCCAGTTCCGCCTGCATCTTTTCCTTGCCGCCCAGGAAGTGAACCCCCTCCAGCAGGAGAGCGTCGCAGGAGCGGCGGTACTTGTCTTTAAATTCCTGGATGGAGTTGTTTTTGAGAGAGGAGATCATCTCGTTTACAAAATCCTCGGCCGTGACGTAGTGGACGCGCGCGCCCGGATTGCTCTCCAGCATGGCATGTCCAACGGCCTGGGAGAGATGACTCTTGCCCAGTCCGGTGTTGGCCAGAATGAGAAGGGGGTTGTAGGCGCTGGAGTCCCCGTGGGCGAAGGCTCTCGAGGCCGAGTAGGCAAACTCGTTGCACCGGCCTACCACAAAACGTTCGAAGGTGAAGCCATGATTGAGGGGTCTCAAGCCCCGCAGGGCTCTCACGGGCAGGTTGGGCAACACCAGCTGCTCCGCCCCCTCGCCCGGCCCCCCGGGAGGGATCTTTTTCTCAGGGGCCCCCACCTTGAATTCGAGCCTGAGGCGGCCTTCCGAGAGCTGTGAAAGCTTTTCCTCCAGGAGCCCCCTGTAGTTCTCCAAAACCCAGTTGAGGGAGAACTTGTTGGGGCAGCCGAGGAGCAGGGTGTCACCGCTCTCCTGCAGGAGACGGATCGGGTTGATCCAGAGCGAGTAATTCTTCTCCGGGAGATTTGCCCTGACCTCTGCTCTTAGCGAATTCCAGACCGCGCTCATGTCAGCCTCAACATAGGGGTTCTTCAAAAACGCGCCCTTTCCGCTTTCTGAGAAAACCGCCGACTTCGGACTCGGGGTTTTCCTTGGCGAAAGCTTTTCACCGAAAAGTAAGGATTGCGGGGTGGAGGTGCGCTTTTTGCGGTTGTGTTCTATTCAAAGAGGTGTCGCCCTGTCAAAGAGGATTGTGCGCAGGCTCTACTTAGGCTGGGGGCTATTCCTGACATCTCATAAGCTGTTGAAAAGCCGTAGACATGTCAGCTGTGAAGGGTAACACTCAGTGAAGAGGAAGAAAAGTCGGGCCGGCAGTTTTCTCCATGAATTCGTGGGCTTCTTGCCCTGGAGGCGAATAGTGTAAGAAAGTCTCCACAAGCAGCGATCTCTTATTTTCTATTTTTTTTGGCTTTTTTTGTTCAATTTCAGCCTTGGATGCTTCATTTTTTGGGGGGGATTGACGGATCGCCCCGGCAGCACTGAATGAGGATTGTCTATGCAGCGGTACAGCGTGACGGGGCGCGATTCTTCGGTGAGGAAGAGCCTCAGAACAATGCAGGTAGCGGTTTTGCACCGACCCCTTTTCCGTTGAGTTCTGTTCCCGCCTGGGGTAAGGTTCCGCTCAAACAGCAGGTCGGATATGGCAAAACTTCACATCGCTTTGATTGCAGGGGGATGCTCGGGAGAAAGAGAGGTTTCCCTGAAGAGCGGTGAGGCTGTGCTCCGTGCCCTGGACCGGAGGAAATACCGTGTCACGCGCTACGATCCGCAAGGGGCTCTCCCGGCCCTGGTTCGAGACGCGAGAAAGATCGATCTGGCCCTTGTGCTGCTCCATGGGAGGTTTGGGGAGGACGGCTCCATCCAGGGTTTTCTCGATCTTCTGGGCGTTCCGTTTCTGGGCTCCGGGGTGCTTTCGAGTGCCATGGCGCTCCACAAAAAAACCGCCAAGGACCTCTACCGGAACCACGGCCTCAAGGTGGCTGAGGACGTGATGCTTTACAGGGGCGAGCGGTTTTCCGCCGGGAAGATCACGCGTCTGCTCGGGCCGGTTACGGTGGTGAAGCCCATGTCCGAGGGATCCAGCCTCGGCATGGCCGTATGCCGCACGCCGAAAGAACTGGAAAGGGGCATAGACGCGGCCTTTCGGTGGGATCGGGAGGTGATGGTGGAGCGCTACATCGAGGGGAGGGAGCTCACCTGCGCGGTGCTCGGAAACCGCAGCCTGGAGGCCCTCCCGGTCATAGAAATCCTGCCCAATCCGGAGTATCCCTTTTTCGACTACCAGGCGAAGTACACTCCCGGGGCCACGCGGGAGATCTGCCCGGCCCCTTTATCCCGATCGCTTGCCCGAAGGGTGCAGTCCGCCGCCATGACGGCCCATCTGGGCCTCCGGTGCAGGGCATGGAGCAGGACCGACATGATCGTTCGCGGGAAAGAGATCTATGTCCTGGAGACCAACACCATCCCGGGCATGACCGAAACGAGCCTGGTTCCCCTGGCCGCCAGGACCGCGGGCATGTCCATGAGTGCACTGTTGGACCGGTTGATCGAGCTTTCCCTGGAGGATGAGAAGGAATCCGGAGGCGGGCCCTGAAGGGCGGAGGGGGGTGAAACGATTCCCGGCTCGGGCAGCGCTTTTCGGCCTTTACTTGCTGGTGAGCGCGATGGAGCCGTCCCAGTCGGGCGGGAGCTCATTCGGATCGATGCCGTCCATACGCCCCATCATGTCCAGGGATGCCGGATCTTCGGGTCTGAGGGAGAGGGCCTCCCGGAACTTCCCCCGCGCGGTATCGAAGTCCCTGGAGAGGTAGCGTTCGAATGCCTCCTCGTATGCGTCGTAGTAGGCGGCGTCATTGGGTTCCACGGGATCGGGGGTTTCTCCGATCACCTCAAAGACCTTCACGGCCCTGGTCTTCCCCTTGACCTTGATGACATCCAGCACACGCGTCCTGAAAAGCCCGGGACTCAGATAGCCCAGGGTGGTCTCCGAGATCATGAGATAGGTGTTGTAGCGCTTGTTGGCCCCTTCCAGGCGGGAGGCCAGGTTTACCGAGTCCCCGATGACGGTGTAGTCAAAGACCTGGCTGGAGCCCATGTTGCCCACAATCATGGATCCGGTGTTGATGCCCACGCGGCACCTGAGCTCCGGGAGCCCCTGCCCTTTCCAGATCTCCCTCAGCTCCTTCAGGCGGCGCTGCATGGTGAGGCCCGCCCTCACCGCCCTGTCCGCGTGGTCCGGGAGCGGGAGAGGCGCCCCGAACTCGGCCATGATCGCATCCCCTTCGTACTTGTCGATGATCCCGCCCCCGGCGAGCACGATCTGCGTCATCTCGGTGAGGTACTGGTTCAGGAGATGCACGAGCGCGGAGGGGGTCATCTTCTCCGAGATCGTGGTGAACCCGGCCAGGTCCGAGAAGAGGACGCTCATCACCCGCTCCTCGCCGCCGAGCTTGAGCATCTCCGGGCTGGAGAGCAGGGTGTCCACAACCTTTTCAGGCACGTACCTCGCAAAGGCGCCCTTGATAAAGGAGCGCTCCCTGCCTACAGCCACCTCCAGGGAGGTGACCAGCGCGAAGAACACGAAGAGCCCGCTCCCGCCCACCGTGAACACCGGGAAGAGGCGAAAGCCGGTGAAGTCGATCCAGGTAAGCCCTGTGAGGCCCGCCACCAGGATCAAGCCTGCCAGATAAAGAAACCAGGTGGAGCGCAGCGTTGCGGCCAGGGCCAGGAAAAGGGCGATCAGCCAGACGGCCGTGAGCGCCTGCCCGAAGGTCCGCTTGTGATAGAAGGTTTGGGTGAGGAGCGCGTTCAGCATAGAGGCGTGCACCATGATGAGGGGGGCGTCGCTCTCCAGCGGAATGTGCCCGAGGTCCGAGGTTCCCACCGAGATATCGCCGATCAGCACGAACTTCCCTTCGAAGAAGTCCGTGAGATTACCGGCCATCGACTCATCCTGCATAGTCTTGAGGAGGGTCTGGGCCTCCATTTTTTTGAACCCTTCGTCCCATGCGGCCGGAAACGGGATAAAGGTCCGGCCCCGCTCGTCAATGGGGATCACCAGGTCCTTCTCCAGAAAACTTTCCTTCAGGGCGGGGATGGTGATGCTCTCCCCCCAGTGGACGATCGTCTTTTCAAAGGGCACCCGCATGTGGTCCAGAAACATGGATAGAGCGAGGGTCGGGACATAGGCATCTTCCACCCTCAGCAGCGTGAGGAGGTGGCGGTACACACCGTCCGGATCGCTGTAGGCGCTGATGTGTCCGGAGTTAAAGGCGGCCTCCTGAAAGGCGTCATACTGCATGAGGGCGCGGGTGGCGTAGTAGGGCCTCGCCGCGCCTTTTTCTGCGGGTTTCCGAAGGTAGTCTCTGCGAAACCTCTCATAGGCACGGCCTTCCTCCCATCGGAAGGGCAGGGCCGCGGCTGTGTAAGCGAGGCCGATGGGAAGGTAGGCGCACCCAAGCCTGCGGAGGGACTCCGCGAAGCTCTCGTCCGCCTCGGGCCTGCTGGGCCGTGCAAAAATCACATCGTAGGCCACGGCCTCCACCCCCAGCCGGGCCAGGGCATCGTTGACGCGGGAGAGGTCCTTTCGATCCAGGATGTTCTTGGCAAAATAGTCGTAGGTGCGGTCCGTGATGGTGAGGTACACCACCTGCGGGGACTGCTTCGGGCCCTGACCGCGCTGTACCGCCTGCCGGTAGAACAGGTCCAGCACCTTGTAGTCATACTGGGTCCAGGCGCTCCCGCGGGCCAGGAGGGCAAGTGTAGCGGCCAGGGCGGCCCCCGCGGCTGCGAAGGCGACCAGCCGGAGGAGCTTCCTACTTCTTAACACGGAACTCATACTGTTTTACAAGGACCGACTTTCCGGAGAAGATTTGAAGCTCTTTGACGAAGGCATCAGCCCCGGCCGCGTCCCCTGCGCCGCGCACGTTCCCCGCAATGGCGAAGGGTCGTTCGGATTTTTCGGCAAGCTCCATCTCCCCCTTCTTGGCCAGCTCTCTTTGCAGGGAATCCCAGCGATCGCCGGTCATCTGGGCGCTGACCAGGGCCGAGACCGCCTTGACCTCGTTCGGGCTGCAGATGACGGTAAAGGTTTCCATAGCGCTTTTGCCGTCCACCTGATAAAATTCCTGAACCGATGGGAGCACCAGGGTGGAGCTCTGGATCCTCTGCTCCACCATGTTGAGGAGCGTCACGCGTTTCAGATCCGAGTGTACCACGTACACATAGGAACTCACCTCGGGGTGCACATAGATCCGGACCATGTCCCCGGCCTTGATGCGGTCCTTGGCCTTGGCCTTCAGGATCTGATCGCCCGATTTGACGAGGATCCCGATTTTGGCGCGCACGGTCTTTTCCTGAGCGAGTGCGGGTAGCGCCCCTACCGCTACCAGCGCGGAAATTGCCAGAAAAGCCACCAGCATCTTGATGAAGGTCCTCATGCTTCCGCCTTTTAAAGTTCTGATTTTAATTAATAAGTTGTTCATCTACGCACCCTCTCTTTGTAGAATGAGCACCTCCACCTTCCCCTCGAGGGCCTTTTTGAAATTCGCGGCATCCTGCTCGTCGCCCACAATGGCCCCGTAGTGCATGGGGATCACGAGCTTCGGGTTGATGGCCAGGGCTGCCTGCACGGCCTGCTCTGCAGTCATCACATAGGTTCCGGATACGGGAAGAAGGGCGATGTCAACCTTTAAGTTTTTCATTTCAGGAATAAAATCAGAATCACCCGCATGGTAAATCCTGACCCCGTCCACTTCTACCACAAAGCCCAGCCATCCGTTCTTTCTGGGGTGGAAGTCCTTGTCCGTGTTATAGGAAGGCACCGCCTCGATTTTGATGCCTTCCACGCTCAAGGTGTCCCCGGGCTTCATCAAACGTACGTCCCCCTTGAGTTTCCGGGCCGAGTCTTTCTCCGTTACGATCACCGTGTTGGGTTTTTGGATCTTGGCCACGTCCTCAGGCGAGCAGTGGTCGAAGTGCTCGTGACTGATGAGGATGAGGTCGGCCTTGGGGCCCGGAAGGATCTGATAAGGGTCGAAGTAGAGGGTCTTGTCTGTATCGATCCGGAAGGAATCGTGACCCAGCCACGCCATCTTCTTCACCATCTCCTGAATTATGGGCATATCACCTCCTGTAAGAAGAAATGCACAATGTTCTCATAGCCCCTTTCTTTGCCTCCCCTTGGTCTGAGGGAGAAATGACTTGTGAGTCAATGATCGTACTGCAAACCAGGACAGCGCCGAGCTCAGTGTTTGAGAAGCTAATCACATTAGTTCAAACAGATGCTTCACCCTTTTCTCGCCGCCTTGCCGCAGCATGACGATCTTGTCCGGCTCTGAGACGAACCAGGCAAAGGATCCCCAGGCGAGTTCTGAGGCGAGTTTCCGAAAGGCACCGGCCCTGCGATCCGAAAAGGCCGTGACGAATGCAACCTGTTTCGGGTTGAAGCCCGCCTGAATGGCCACATCCAGCAATGCGCCCATCCTTGGCTGGGTGATCGCGCCATCCGTTGCGACCACCTCCAGGAACACCAACAGGGGGCTCTTTGGGCCGATGTCCACAAGAACAATGTCGGGAAGATTTCGGTCGGCCTTGATGTGCAGGCCGATGGACCGCGCCAGCTTGTCATCACGCGCCACCACCTTGTTGCCTGATTCGCTCAGAAAGACGACCCCCGGAATCTTGAGAAAATGCCTGGCGAAACCCTCGACAACGGCCTTACTGATGACCGAACTCGGCCCAGCTGCCATGATCCGGGTTTCACCGTTGGGGAAGGTTACAAGAATACCGGCTTCTTCGGCGGCTGCCACGGCGCCCTGCTTCAGAATCTGAATGCGGGCAAGTGCGCCGGGATTCAGATTTGCCGCCATTTCCCTGATCACGTAATTCCTCTGTGCGATTCCTTCGGGGAAAATGATTGGCAAACGTTCCATGATGATTTGTAGAGAAGGCAGAGATGGGAGACTTTTCCGGGTCATGCCTGAACTCCGTAGACTTGGGCCACGGTTTTCTCTATCGTTTCCCGAGCCGCTCCGCTCCGCAGCAGTCGCTCAATCGCATCCATTTCATCGGGCGAGGGCATGGGGAGTGTGTTGAGCTCAAAGGCAGATACCGCCACGCTTCCGCTGATACAACGGAACGCGATATCGAGCGATCTTGTGTTGAGGATGGCCGCTATGACACGGGGTGAGGTCCCCGGGTTGCGTACCGACGGCCTGATCATATTGAGGTGATTTTCCACCACCACTCCACCGTATTCCCGGATGAAATCCTCGGACAAGAGCGCTGCGATCAACCGCCTTTTCTGTTCCTTGGCCGTAGTTCGCTGCACAAGGACGCAAGGTTCTCTTGTCAGCAGGTATTCCTGCCCGGAATAGAGGCGGAAGAATGGCTGGTGGTTCCGGCGTACTGCGCTGAAGCTGAACTCTCCTTCAGAGGTAACGGATTCAGCCCAGAGCAGGGGATAACATTCTTTGCTGAGATCGCTTCTGAGTTGAGCTTTATGACGGTTCCAGACCAGTTGGCCGGTGTTCACAGAAAAGCCGTAGTCAGAAAGGCGGTGTGGTAGGGCGGTGAATTTTCGCAAGAGTGCAACGTGCTCCCGGTCGCGAGGCAGGTACCATGGCTCTTCGGCATTGGTGGGAAGGGTGAATCGGCCAACCTTCTGGACGGATACCGGCTTCTCGTCGCCGTTCGGCCTAAGAAAATCGACCTTCACCGGTCGCTTCCTCTTCTGGTCCCGCTTGTACACACTGAGCATGGTCTCCTGCAAGACATCTTCGAAGACCCCCTGTCGCTCTGTGATGAAATTCATTTTCAAGGGTGGAGCTTCCCGCAGCAGCAGGCTGCGGAGGGCTTTGAAATACTGACCGCCCAGAAACGAGGTTGGGGTAACGTACCCGATGATGCCTCCGGGCGTGACCCATCTGATAGCGAGGTCTGTAAAGAGGCCGTAGAGATTTGCATGGCCGTAAAGTGACCTTCTGTAGATCCGACGCTCCATCTCGGGAAGTGTGATTTTCCCGTAAGGCGGATTGCCGATCACCAGATCATATGGCCGCTGATCGTCCACCGGGAGTGTAAGGGCGTTTCCCGTTATAACCACGTCGGGAAGACGCCTGTTTGCCCTGCGGCAGGTCTCGAGGAGAGCGGCCTCCAACAACACCTGGGAGAGCCAGGAGGCAAATGGATCGATTTCGAAACCCTGAAGTCTCGTGCTCAGGTTACGCAGAGCGAATGCCGAATCCGAGGGGGTCAAGGTATTCAGCATCCTTAGCGCAGCGTGGGCCAGAAAGGCCCCTCCTCCGCAGGCTGGGTCGAGGATGCGTCCCTTTTTCCAATCGAACCCTGCATCAGTCACCATGTCCATGAGGCGCTCTGCCAATGCCGGCGGCGTGTAGTAGGCACCGAGCCTGGAGCGAATGTCCTCCGGGAGCATGACCGTGTAAAGCGAACTGATGAGATAGCCTGACTGGAGGATCGGGTACCCGGCCGCGGCGTCCCCTGCGGCTCGGGCGAGAGAGAGGGTTTCGGAATCATGAAGGTCAAGGGAGACGGGAGGGGTGCGGATCTCCCATGAGCAGCGGTTCTGTTCACAGGTTTTCTGCCAAAAACGGCTTAGCGCAGATCCGCAGAAGGCCTGTGCCAGGTGAACCCGTGCAGCCGGATCCGCCTCTGTCTCCGCGATCCCCTTTGCCATTCCCTTACAATCGGCAAAAGCAAAGGCTTCTTCAGGGAGAAGTTCGCTGAACCCCAGATCCATCTGGGCAGGATCCCTCATTCGTACGACCTCTCTGTAAAATCCTTTAGAATGCATCCTATCAGCCTCTCGTGGCAATGGTCAATGGATCTCCCTGAAGACGCCTACGACCTTCCCGAGGATCATGACCTCCCCCTCCCCGGGCTGGACAAAAATGGGCTGCATGCTGGGGTTCTCGGGCTGGAGGCGTATCCGGTTCCCTTCCTTGTAGAAGCGCTTTAGGGTCGCCTCTCCATCCATCAGGGCCACCACGATATCGCGGTCCTCGGCCATGGGCTGGGGGTTGATGAGAGCCAAGTCCCCGTCCTGTATATGGGCTTCGATCATGGATTCTCCCGTGACCCGGAGGAAAAAGGTCCCCTTTTTGGGCGAATGGAAATGCTCTATGGAGAAGTACCCCTGAATTTCTTCGATGGCAGGTTGCGGCATTCCCGCCCTTACTGTCCCCACGATGGGGGTTGAGGGCGTTGGAGCCGCGTCCGTGAGGGAAAGGCCACGCGATCTCCTAGGCGCCCGCCGGACATATCCTTCCCGCTCCAATGCCTTCAGGTGTTTTACCACCCCCAGGGTTCCGCTTACGCCCAGGTGAGAGGCGATTTCCCGAATCGAAGGAGGGTATCCTTTTGCCTCCACGTACCCCCGGACAAAGTCCAGGACTTTTCTCCTCCGTTCCGTCAGCTTACACATGGGTCTCCTATCTTGGTTCACAGATGTAAACCTACCATGGGGAGGATTCGATGTCAAGAAAGAAGCTGGACTCCCAACTCATCATCAAACAGCATCTTTGATTCACGATGCGCTTCACTCACTACCGTCATTTGAGTAGCCATGGGAGTGCCCATCCCTTAATTGTGGCCCATGGGCTTAGAGATATAGGGTTTGCTACTTTTGGCGGTATGTACTAAACAGTATCGACCACGCATGGGGGTAGTGCAAGAATGACTGAGGGAACCGCTGCAACATGGGATGTCCCGTGGGTCCCCTTCTTAGTAGGTGCGTATATTCTGGGGTCTATTCCTTTCGGGCGGCTGATCAGCCAGTGGGTGGCCAGGATCGACATCACCAGCAGGGGAAGCGGGAATATCGGTGCGACCAATGTGGCGAGGGAACTGGGGCTCAAATGGGGTATCCTTACGCTGGCGCTGGATCTGCTCAAGGGGCTGGCGCCGACGCTGCTCTTTGATCAGCTGTTCCCGGGG
>JAFGPH010000333.1 GCA_016926135.1 Deltaproteobacteria bacterium | reverse complement strand
ATGAGGACCTTTACCCCTTCTTCATCCTCGATCATCTCCAGCAGGTTTTTCTGGGTGTCCTCCAGGTCGAAGGGATCGCACACCTTCACCTTCGCCCCCATGGCCCTGCAGACCGCCGGGATGTCGACGGCCGGCGCCTTCTGGTCCAATGCGTTTTTCTCCAGGCCCGGATGGGGCTGGAATCCGGTCATTGCGGTGCCGCTGTTGTCAAGGACAATAAGGGTGATGTTCGAGTGGTTGTGGATGGCGTTGACCAGGGCCGGCATCACGGCGTGATAAAAGGTGGAATCGCCGCATACCGCAATGACGGGCTGATCCATCCCGAAAGACCTGAGCTTTCCAAAACCGCTTGCCAACCCGGTTCCGGTTCCCATGGAATGGAGTGTTTTGAGCGTATTGAATCCACAGGAGATGGCGCCCAGGGAGTAGCAGCCGATATCCCCGCACACGAACCCGTCCCGGTTGTCAAGCTGGAGGGCATTGTGTATGGACCAGAAGGAGGCCCGGTGAGGGCATCCGGGGCAGAAGGTTAGCTCCCTCGGGGGTGCACCGAGGGAGGCGATCTCAGCCGCCTTCCCAGCGTATGATTCAGGCACCGCCTCATATCTGATGTTCAGAATAGCGCAGAGCGCTTTCAGAACCAGGTCCGGATTCAGCTCGTTGACCATGGATATGGTTCCGTCCAGCTTGCCGAAAAATCGCTTGATCCCGATATTGGGGGCGAGGACTGCTGCAAGGGCGTGCACGTTGTCCTCCATGAAGGGGAGGACCTCTTCAACCACGAGGATTTTCTCTGTCCGGGCAAGATGCCTCTCGAGGAGCCCCCTGGGAAGGGGCCAGGTAGTGCCCAGTTTCAGGATCCCTACCCGATCCCTGATACCCAGGAGTCGGACCGCCTCCTTGCAATAAAGGGTGCAGGCGGAGCTGGTGATAATGAGGAGGTCAGGACGCTCCGGCCCTTCATAGTGGTTGAAGGGAGAGTCACCGAAGATCTCAGAGGCCTTTCTGAGCTTCTCCTGCTGGCTGCTGTGAAGAACATGCACCGTTCCCGGAAGGTTGATGATGGGCCCTTCCATGGTGTCCATGATAGAACCGTGGTATTTAAAACGGGCTTCGGCGCGGCGCTCGGGAAGCTCACCCAGGACAACGTTTCCGCTGGCATGGGAAAGACGGGTCACGCTTCGCACCATGACGACCGTCCTGAGATCTTCCGAGAGCCTGAATGCCCATGAGGTCATGTCCTTGGCCTCTTGGAAATCACCGGGTTCGAGAAGAGGGAACTCCATCATTTTTGCATAGGGCCGTGATTCCCCCTCGTTCGTGCTGGAAAGAGCCCCAGGATCCTCACAGGATACCAGGACCATACCCCCCCGGGTACCGTACTGGGCGAGATGGAGAAGGAAATCGGAGGCTACGTTCATCCCCACTTGCTTCATGACAGCCATGGACCGGAGACCGGCATAGGAGGCGGCAGCAGCCACCTCGAGGGCCACCTTTTCGTTCACAGACCACTCGACATAGATGTTCTTCTTCCAGGCGGCCTGCGCAAGAATCTCGATGATCTCGGAAGAGGGCGTGCCGGGATAACCGGATGCGACACTTACTCCGGCCTCCATAGCTCCCCGTGCCATTGCCTCATTGCCCATGAGGAGGAGCCTGGCACCCTCTCCTGCTTCCCAAAGCTCATCCATGAAACTCGATCCTCCAGCAAAATCCGCTTCTGACCTTTAAGTCCTCTTTATCCTCCTCACTCCCTTGTTATCCTTTGTAAGGCCTCCGCATTGATCCTTAACGAAGAGCGGCCATTCCCTTCCGTGGTGTTCACCAGCCCCTCTTCAAGGGCCCGCCTGAGAGCCCGGCTCTTCTTGCCGGCTGCGGAAAAGGAAAGGCGCCCCCTATTCTCATCGGGCATTATCCCTGTTACAAGCCATCCTTCAGCTTCGGCTCTTTTGACGAGGTCTTGTCCCCTTTGGGTCCTCACAATCAGGGTGTTCCAGTTCGGTTCTCCTTCAAGAACACCTACTGATACGTCCGCCCACTCAGCAGTCATATCAGGGCAGATGAGACATCCCTTGGGGATGAGCTGCCGGATATCGCCTAAGGGGATCTCAACCCTGCCTTCTTCCGTATCAAGAACCAGGATCTCCGCAGGAGGAGGCGGGATGTCCATCTTTCGGACCCTTCTTGGGTCCAGCCGGCTGGAGAGCAAGAACACAAGACCCCGGGTATCCACGGCCCAGGTACAGAAGAGGCCGACCACGAGGCCTACCGGATCTCGAAAATCATCGCGGTCAAGAGGGTTGGTCCGCATTTTGGCCAAGGCCGTTGCCTGACAGGGCGTAGCCACCACCCCGAGCCGGCTGTATCCGTTCCGTAGTGCCCGATTGAACCCGGAGAGGGTAGGCGCAGCCGTGTACTTGGAGGATGCGCATGTCACGGCATCCTCGGCACGGGTGATCATGCGGGGAACGGGGATCAGGCCCTCCTGGTCCGTGAGGATGGCTGCCTCGATAAGCCCTGTCTGCAAAGCAAAGGCAATAAGGGAAGAGGCCGTACCGCCTGCCTGGAAGGTGCCCTTAGGGGTCTTTTTGCCTGCGCGAGCCGTCATGATCTCCAGGGTATGCCCCAAGGCATTTCCCTCATACGGCCCTCCCCAGTACTTTTCCGCCAGGATGTCTAGGTCAACCTCCGCCTTTGGGCAGTCTGCATAGCATTTTCCGGCAGGAAGATCACAGGGAAACATCTGGACCGTCTTTCCCCTATAGGTCCTGAAATAGGGGCACAGGTCCACACAGGCCCCGCAGGCCACGCACAGATCTCTGCCAAATACATCAGCTATGAGTTCCCGAGGCCCAAAGGCTGGCATTCCTGACGATTCCTCCTTGCTTGAGATGATCCTTCCTCAGGCCGTAAGGGGCTAAGGTTCGGTGAGCTGATAGATGATCTGATAAGAAGGCCTTTATT
>JAFGPH010000332.1 GCA_016926135.1 Deltaproteobacteria bacterium | reverse complement strand
TACGGAGGAGATGCGGGGGCTTGCCGAGGCCATGAATCAGATGGCCACCCAGCTCAGCGAGCGCATGTCCACGGTCATCCGTCAGCGCGGGGAACTCGAAGCGGTCCTCAGCAGCATGGTCGAGGGTGTGATTGGGGTGGACTCGGAGGAGCGCGTGATCGCCATGAATGATGCCGCCGCCAAGATCTTTGGGCGCAGCCAGGAAGACGCCCAGGGCCGCAGCATCCAGGAGGTAGTGAGGAACCCGGACCTGCAGGCCTTTGTGAAAACGGCCCTTTCCAGTGACGAACCCGTAGAGGAGGATATCCTTATCTATTCAAAGGATGAAAGGGTCTTGAGCGGGTGCGGTACGGTCTTGCTGGATGCCAAGGGAAAGAGGGCGGGTGCCCTGATTGTGCTGAACGACGTGACCCGCCTGCGTAAGCTGGAGAACATCCGCAAGGATTTTGTGGCCAACGTGTCTCACGAGATCAAGACCCCCATCACCGCCATCAAGGGGTTCGTAGAGACCCTCCGGGACAGCGGTGAAAAGACGGCTGAGGAGACGGAGCGGTTCCTGGGGATCATCCACAAGCACGTCAACCGCCTCGAGGCCATTGTCGAAGATCTCATGAGTCTTTCCCGGATCGAACAGGAAGCGGAAAGAGAGGAGATCCCTATGTCGGAAAGCCGGGTCCAGACGGTTCTCCAGACGGCTGTCCAGATCTGTGAGGGCCGGGCCGAAGAAAAGAAGATCGCCATTGCGCTCTCCTGCCCCCCGGACATCACGGCCGTGATAGACCCGCCTCTCCTCGAACAGGCCGTGGTCAATCTCCTGGACAATGCCATCAAGTACAGTGGCGAGGAAGGTGCGGTCCATGTGGAGGCCCTGGGAACGGATCAGGAGATCATCATCCATGTCCGGGACCAGGGCCGGGGCATTGAGAAGGCACACCTCCCCCGACTATTCGAGCGTTTCTACCGGGTCGACAAGGCGCGCAGCCGGAAGATGGGGGGCACGGGCCTGGGTCTTGCCATTGTGAAGCATATCGTCGAGGCCCATAAAGGGCGCGTGGAGGTGGAAAGCATCCTCGGCCGGGGAAGCACCTTCTCGATTATCCTGCCAAGGTGCAATCCTTCCCAATAAGGCCGTGGTGTCGGGCCCAAGGATGTTAATTTATAAAATCTCCCAGCGGGGCCGTCTCGTCTGCCTTACAAGCTCAGGGCACCGGTCGCAGTCACGAGGGCAGGTGTGCCGCCAAACAAACAGGCCACCTCGATCGCTTCATTGATTTCGGCTTCCGAGGCACCCGCCGCACGGGCCCGGTCGGCAAGTGCAGCGCAACCCGTGGGGTGAGCCGCGATGGCATCTACGATCATCGTCATGAGGATTTTGTATTTGGCCGGTATGGCCCCATCCCTCAATATTCTCTCACTCATACTACGGTATATGTCTGCTCCCCTGTTCTCTTTGCGCCGGTATTCATGCTGGTGGGGCTCAAGGGCGTCTTTCTGGTGGGGGCCGGGGTTGGGGGTGCCTGGTTCTTGATGCTTTTATCTGGATTGGGGAGCGTCCGTAAAATCAGCTCACACGGGAAGGGAGGGAGATCATGAAATGTTGCAACTTTTTTGACATAGGGAAGCCATTTCCTTCCCCACCCATCAATCCTTGAGCATTCTTTTGCTGAATACAATTTCCATAGGCAGGCCTTTCTCATCCTTTGGTGGCGTCGGCGGGATTGTCGACAGTTGATGTTGCGGCTCGGAAGCCGTGAGTGCAAGGACAAGGGCGTCCAGGATGTCATCCATACCCACATCCTTCCGCTTGTACTCCTCCAGCGCTTTATCGCGGATCTCTTTAGCCCCGGGATATATCGTAGACAGGATATCGAGGCGCCCCTCCTGACCCTCCCTTTTCTTCTTTGATCTTGCCATAGCCCGGCCCCCGGCAAAGGCCCAAAAGCACACCTCCGGATGTGATTCCCTAATGATCTCTCTTGCCTCAGGAGTGCTTCCTAAAAATTCATCAACCTCCCGGATCTTTTTTGAAATGCACCAGGATTGTATAGATAACCCTGCCCTTAAGACCCTTCGGTTTTCCTCACAAGCACTTTCATATTTTTCCGCATAGACCGCCGGCCTGCAGGGAGCAGGAAATACGCTCGAAGCCCTGGGTGCTCTGAGCAGTCTCCGCGCCGTCACGTCGCACTGTCTCTGCCTCGAAAAGGGCAGGCCAATGGGAATGTCAAGGAGGATCAGGCCTGCATCACGATGATGTTCCCACAGGGCATCGATCGTCTCGAATATTTCTACTTCCCAGGAAATCTTCTTGTCGAAGACAACGGTGAACCAACCTCTCCTGCAGCCGTCTGCTCCGATCCATTTCATGAATTATGACTCATTTTCATCCCTTGAAAGCATTTTCGTTGTGCCGGATCAGGAATTGGGGAGATGGGTTTGAAGAGAGAAGAGAGGGGCGCGTGGATGTTTATTAATCGAATGAATCACATGAAATCGAGCCCGCTCTGCCACGAAATTGCCCTGCATCCTTTTATCTCGAAAGATTCCGCTACATCAGCGATAATGAGCCCTCTGGCGGCTATGTGCCCTGCAAATTCCCTCCATTTGTTCAAATTTTCAGCATGACCCGGTTGGAGGGTCGATGTCGCTTTTATTCCTAGAAAACATCGTCACGGCCGAATTCGGCCGCCCATTTCTCAGCCCTTTGGCGTTTTGGAAGGAGGTCACCATGACCGATGTCGCGGAAACCGGGTGCCGTCTGCAGGATCATGTCAGGGCTCTCACGGAGACCATCGGGGAGCGGAGCGTCTTTTTCCCCCGGAACCTCGAGAGGGCCGCCGGCTACATTGAATCCACTTAGCGTGACGCGGGCTTGAAGGTACACCGTGAAGCTTACTGGGATCGTGGCTTATGCGGTCATGGTCACAGATTCGACTTATTCGATATTCGGCACCAGGGCCCACTTGATGAACCAGTTGCCGGTTCCCTGTTCCCTGTCCAGGCAGACGAGGCCTCCGTTCTGAAACTTGAAGACCGTTTTTTCAATGGAGCCGGTAATCAGATAGGAAGCCATCCTTTCCATGAAGGGCAGGTGTCCGACCAGCATGATGTCGGGTTCCTTGAGGATCCGGGCCGCAACCGCCGCAACGTCGTCCAGCGGCTTGAGCCCTTCCATGACCTGCATGGGCTCCTGCGGATCGAGTGCCGCCTGAAAGAGGGTGGCGGTCTGTTGTGCCCGGAGCTTTGTGCTGTGCCGGATCTGCCTGACCCTGATATCGTATCCTTTGACGGCCCGGGCAATTTTTTCGACCTCGGCAATCCCTTCTTCAGACAGGGCCCTTTCGGGCGAAACCTCCTTGGGCAGGCTCTTTCCGTGTTGAACAAGATAAAGCGCCATGTTTTTCCTCCTTTTTCACGAAATGGAAACAAGGTACATTATCATGACGAATATGTCCTCTGAATTGCGGCGAACCACGGAGGTCTCCTTTTTCGGTGGCAGATGGTCCCATGCACGCGGTACTATTCGCAGCTTGCGTAACAGAAAGGATAAATGGCTTGCTTTTGTCCTTAACATTCAGGGAGGGAACGGTCCAATCGATTTTCGGACGTTTCTGAAGGATTTCTCACTTGAATATGCTGATCATTGTGGCACCTTCAGGGCGGGATCCACAGTGGTCGGGACCATCAACACCCGAGGCGAGGTACGAGATCAAAGTGAGCGCCTCGTCGGATATATCCATGACCACCCGGCCAGGACCCCGATGGGCAGAACATACAATAACGTCTTGGAAATTGGGGTAAATTCAATTGCCGCGATTAGTTATCTGAGTGATCTCGGTGACCGATTGTGGAAGGCACCGGCCCTTGTTCAGAATGTGTCCGAAGATATTTCAAGTCATGACGCTGAGTGGATACTGGCCGTTATCGCGATGAAACTGTACTTGCACTGTCGTACTACCAGATTGACCTGAGACAATGAATGAAAGCATCCCGCCATAAATGTGGAGAGGGATGTTATCCGTTGGGCGGCCTGTCAGTGAATAACCCTGCTGCTTGCCGCAAGGTCAGTCACTGCACAGTTCAGCTCCTCTTTCCTTTTGCAGTCCACACATAACCGCGTTTCGGGTAGTGCTTCAAGTCGCGCCTCGGAGATATCCTCCCCGCACTCTTCACAGATACCATAAGAGCCGCTCTCAAGTCTTTGGAGGGTACTGCTTATCTGAAAAATTATCTCTTTTTCCCTTACCATGAGCAGCAGGCTGCAGTTTCTCTC
>JAFGPH010000331.1 GCA_016926135.1 Deltaproteobacteria bacterium | reverse complement strand
TGAGACCCGCCGGTCCGGCCCCCACCACGGCGACCTTTCTTCCGGTGTTCGGTGCCTGCCTCCCGCTTTGTTTCCACAATCCCTGATCTCCGTCCGCCGCGTAGCGTTTCAGGGCGCAGATGGAGACGGGTTCGTTCACATCGCCCCTTCGGCACTTCTCTTCACAGGGGTGAGGACAAACCCTTCCCAGGACCCCGGGAAAGGGAACCTTCTCGCGGATGACCGCATGGGCCGAATCCCTTCTCCCCCGGGCGATGAGGCGGAGATATCCGGGGACATCGATGTGTGCAGGACAGGCATCCCTGCAGGGCACGAGATCCTCTTCTTTTTTCCCGGGCCGCAAGGCCTTGTCCGTCAGTGCCCCGGTGGGGCAAACCTCGACGCAGGCCGCGCAGAACTTGCACCCCGACTCCGCCAGGCTCGGCCCAAGAGACCCCACCTGGATTTGACCGCTTTCGTCGTAGACAAAGCCGATGGCCTCGATCCCTCTCAGATCCCGGCAGGCCCGGACGCAGCGCGTGCAGCCGATACAGAGATTGTAGTCCCTCACCAGGAGAGGATCCTTGTCCAGCACGGGAAGATCCGTGGGAACCCATTTAGGCGTCCGGGGAGAAATCCCCACGTAGCTCGCCACTGCCTGGAGCTCACACTGTCCAAACCGGGTGCAGCATCGTTCGTTCTCCGGGACATTGGAAGAGCACTGGCTGAGGCTGCAACCCTCCTGCTGCGCACAGATCAGGCAGGCGTGGCGATGGCGGGTGACGATCGGGATGAGGTTTTCCTGCCTCTTGGCCTTGATCCTGTCGTTGTCGGTGACCACCACGAGGCCCTCCCGGACCTGGGTGGTGCAGGATGCGACCAGTTCCGGCTCCCCTTCCACCTCCACCACGCAGAGCCCGCAACCGGCCGCCCCTTGGCCGGGTTGGCTGTTCCAAACCTTCCGCTCACCCTGGTAGATCAGCGCAGCCGAACCGCTCCCCTTGGCCGGCGGCAAGTCGGGGTGATCACAGAGGGCGGGGATGTAGATTCCGGCCCGGCGGGCCGCCTCCAGGATGCTCATCCCCGAAGGAACCTCCACATGCTGCCCGTCGATCGTCAATTCTACCATCTTCATAAGCGCCTACCAGGAATGGGAAATGGCCCCGGCCTTGCAGGCCGTCACGCAGGGAAGGGACAGCCGATCCAGGGATGGCTTGCAGGGATTGCACGCATGTTTCAACCCCGTCCTTTTCTCCGCCCCAACCATCGCCACGGGTTCGTCCCTCAAGGGGTCATTGGGATCCTCCTTCACCACGATGAAAACCCCGGCGGGACATGCCGACACACAGTCGCCACATCCATTGCAGAGCTGCGTATCGATGGCGATGAAGAACTCCCCGGAAGCATCCCTGTATCCGTAATGGGCAAGCATCCTCTTTCCTCCCGGACAAATCCGTCGTCTATTTTTTCCTCCCCTTTCCTCTCAGGCACAGGGCGTGGCCAAACAGGGCTGCACCCACGGCGCCTGCGATCTGGGGATCCCATTCGGTCCCGGCCGGTCTCATGCCGATCATCGGCACCAGCCGTTCGATCACGCCCCTGTTCTTGGCCATGCCGCCCGTGACGGCAAACTCCGGGGCCACATCGACCCTTTCCAACACAGAGCAGATGCGCTCTGCCATGGCCGTGCAATAAGCCGCCAGCACCTGTTCCGTGCTCCATCCTTTTCTCAGGAGGCCGATGGCCTCCGACTTGGCATAGACCACGCAGGTGCTCGACACCGAGCCCGGCTCCCGGTCGATCTGGAAGGAACGATCACCGACATCGCCAACGGGCACACCCAGCAGCTCCGCGAAGACCTCCATGCCGCGACCCGTCCCCGCTGCGCACTTGTCATTCATCAGGAAGTTCGTGACCTTTCCCTTGTCGCCGCACCGGATCGCCTTGATGTCCTGCCCGCCCACGTCGAGGACGGTCCGCACTCCCGGTCCATAGATGAAATTCGCGCCCCTGGCGTGGCACGCGATCTCCGTGATGGTTCGATCTGCAAAAGGCACGTTCACCCGGCCATAGCCCGTTCCGACGGCATAGTCCATCCTGTCCCGGTCCATGTCGGTGGCGGCCAAAGCGAACTCGAAGGCATGGACGGCGCTCTGCGGGCTGTCGAAACCCGTACGCATATTCCCGTAAGCAAAGATCTCTCCGTCGGCCATGATCACGGCCTGTGAACTCACCGAACCGACGTCGACACCTACGGTAATGACCTTGGCGCTTCTCCAGTCAATCTCCGGGTTCTTCCAGTTGGTCTCCGTCCATCTCCAGAATTCCTGTTCCCTTTCTTCGGCCATTTCCCCTATCTTTCATCCTTTTGCCTTGCACCGTGTACCTTGAACCTTTTTTATGGGACACGACGACTAGCCCTCCTCGGCCGCCACGATAGCGGCACCCACGGCAGTGCCGTACTCGGGTTCCTCCGGGACATGGAGTTTTTCCAGACCCAACTGCCTCTTCATGGCCTCCACCAACCCGGGGTTGTGACCCACACCGCCCAGCACGACCACATCCGGGTTGACGCCGATTCTCCGGATCATGGACACGATACGGCTTGCCATGGCGTCATGAATGGCCTTGCTGATGTCCTTCTTCTCCGTCCTGGCATGAATGAGCCCCACCGCCTCGGATTCGGCGAAAACAACGCATTGGGCGTTCATGGGGATCTTCCTCTGCGACTGCAGGGCAAGGCGACCCATATCCTCGATGGATGTATCCAGGGCGCGGGCCATGGCCTCGATAAAGGCTCCCGCACCGGCTGCGCACTTCTCGTTGACGGCGAAATCCACAGCATTTCCCTTCTCGTCCAGTTTGGCGGCCCGTCCATCCTCAGCGCCCACATCCGCCACGGTTCGCGCATAGGGAAAAAAATGGCGGGCTCCTTTTCCCATGGCACTGATCTCACTGACGACCTTGGTGGCCCGACGGATAGAGCCTTTGCCGGACCCAGTAACCCCGATCCTGGAAAGATCGGATTCCGACAAACCCGCAGCCTTCAGGGCCTTCTCCAGACACTCTTCAACCGCCTTCCCATGATCAAAACCGGTGGGCACTGAGGCTGCCGCCACGATGTTCCCCTCTTTCATGATAACGGTCTTGGTGTTCTTGGCGCCACAATCGATTCCTGCACTAATCATTCCTCAAGCCCCCTCTGGAATGGACCATTTCTGATCGCCTCTTGGTGATGGAATGACTCCCACGCGCAGTGATTGGATTCGCGTAGAACCCCACGGGTATTT
>JAFGPH010000330.1 GCA_016926135.1 Deltaproteobacteria bacterium | reverse complement strand
TCATGATGAGTGGGGGCAAGTCCGACAGGCTGCTAGGCTTCAAAATTGTGCATCCATCCTTCAGCAAAAAAGACCCCTCTCAAGGTGACACTTACGATAAGGACGACAAAACCGGGGAAGGCACAAGTAAACTTCAAGATACAGAGACGACCTCGTACTCGGTCTTTACAGGTTTCCGGCCAACAGCGGGATTACGCAGCCCGGCTGGCAGCGCTGGTCAAAGCCTCGAAAGGTTCGCTCAAGGTTTTGGACTCACGCCGGGGGTATTCGTTGAAGTGGGAATCGGAGCAACCGGGAGGGGCTCAGATGGCGAATTTCGAAAAATCGGCGATGCCCAGGAAGAACCGGGACAGCACATGGAGGAGGCCGATCCTGTTGTTCCGGACCCGGGGGTCGTCCTTTGCCAGGATTTCGACGCCCTCGAAGAGTTCGTCCACCGGTTTTCTGAGCCCGGCCATGAGATTCAGGGCCTGGGAATAGTCTCTCTTCTCGATCAGCCCCTTCACATCCTCCCTCAGCGCCTCATAGGCCTCCCAGAGAGCCGATTCGCAGGGTTCCCTGAAGAGCGCCCGGTCGACGGCAAAGGTCTTCTCCTGGTTCTTCAGGATGTTCGTGACCCGCTTGAAGGTGAGGACCAGGGATTCGAACTCGCTGGATGTCTTCGCGAATCCAGCCAGATGGTCGATCCGGAAACGGAGGTCGTCGATCCGGTCGAAATCCACGGAGACGACCGCCTCGATGAGGTCCGAGCCGTACTCGGATCTCAGCATCATCTGCCTGTATCGCTCCTGGAAAAAGTCCCCGATCCTGCGGGCTACCCCTTCCTGATCGAATGAAAGGGTCTCACCCAAGAGGCTGAGGGACTTGAGTATGAATTCCCTCAGGGAGATGCCCCATCCCGTGTGCTCCAGGATGCGGATGATCGCCAGTGCGTGCCTTCGGAGGGCAAAGGGGTCGGCCGCACCGGTCGGTTCGAGCCGGATCGCAAAAAAGCCGGCGATGGTATCCATGCGGTCTGCCATGCCCACAACGGCGCCGATCAAGGATGTGGGCAGTTCGCCTCCCGCCCGTTCCGGCAGGTAGTGTTCGCGAACCGCACGGCAGACCTCTTCGGGATGCCCGTCGAGCCTGGCGTATTCTTCGCCCATGACCCCCTGGAGGGTGGGGAACTCCATGACCATCTCGGTGACCAGGTCGCACTTGGAGAGTCCGGCTGCAAGCCGGACTTCGTTCACCCTGTCCGGCGCGATCTGCTCGCATAGATATTCGGCCAACCGTGCAAACCGCTGAACCTTGGCAAATGATGTCCCCAGGTCTGCCTGATAGACGACGCCTTTCAGGTCTTCCATCCGGTCCAGAAGAGGCCTTTTCCTGTCTTCCTTGAAAAAGAAATCCGCGTCCGAGAGCCTCGCCCTTAAAACCCTCTCGTGTCCCTTGGTCACGACCGACTCGTCCCTTGCCCGCGTGTTGTTCACGGCCACGAAATAGGGCATCAGTCGGCCGTCTTCATCCCGCACCGCAAAATACTTCTGATGCTTCTTCATGGGCGTGATGAGAACGGGGTCCGGAAGGCTGAGAAAGGCCCGGTCAAAGCCTCCGCAAACCGCGGTGGGAAACTCCACCATGTTGGTCACGGTGGCGAGGAGTTCAGGGTCGATGACAGGGTTTCCCGAAACCGGCCGGGCGGCGCTGAGAACGGCCTTTTCCACTTCTCCGGACCTTTCCTCCCGGCGGAGGATCACATGGCCGTCGGCCATCTTCTCAAGGTAGTCCTGAACCCCTTTTACCTCTACGCTTGCCGGGGCCATGAACCTGTGCCCAAAGGTTCGGTTGCCGGGTCTGATCCCGGCGACCTCGAAGGGAATCACCTTTTCGTCATAAAGGGCCAGCAGCCAGTGAATCGGCCGGACAAAGGGGAAACCCCGTTTGCCCCAGCGCATGGACTTCGGCCACGGGATGTCGGCGATCAGTTTTGGAAGGGCCTCTGAAAGGATTTCCAGGGTTGCCCTGCCGGGTGTCTTGCGCCGTACAAAGAGATATTCCCCCTTGGGCGTCTCCACGCACTGCAGTTCCTCCACGCTGACCCCCTGCTTCTGGGCGAAACCGAGGGCGGCCTTGGTGGGGTTGCCACGGTCGTCGTATGCGGCCCTCTTGGGGGGGCCCGTCACCTCATGGACTGCGTCTTCCTGTCTTGGCGCAACCCCTGTTGCGATCAGCACCAGTCTCCTCGGCGTGCCGAGGGCGGTGATCTCCTCCACGGCAATGCGGTTGTCTCTCAGCAAGGACTCCGCCAGATGCCTCATCTCCACAAGCCCGTCGTCCAAGTAATCCGACGGGATCTCTTCCGTCCCGATCTCAAACAACAATTCTCCTGTCATAAAGGGTCCCCTGTTCTCGCTCATGTGTCTTGTCGGCCCCTAAGGAGGGGAAAACCCATTTCCTCCCTTTGGGCGAGATAGTTCCTGGCGGAAAGCCTGGCCAGGTTCCGGATACGATCGATGTAGGAGGTCCTCTCCGCCACGCTGATGGCCCCCCTTGCATCAAGGATGTTGAAGAGGTGAGAGCACTTCAGACAGTAGTCGTAGGCCGGGAGGACCAGACCCTTTTCACTGATCCTGATGGACTCCTGCTCACACATCTCGAACATCTTCCGAAGCATCTCCACATCGGCGAGCTGAAAGCAGTACGTGGAAAGCTCCCACTCGCCCTTCTTGTGGACGTCTCCGTAAGTGATTTCCTCGTTCCAGCGGAGATCGAAGACGCTCTCCTTTCCCTGGAGATACATGGCAATCCTCTCCAGGCCATAGGTGATCTCCACGGAGATGGGGTCAAGGCGGATGCTTCCGGCCAGCTGGAAGTAGGTGAACTGGGTGATCTCCATACCGTCCAGCCAGACTTCCCATCCGAGGCCGGATGCTCCCAGGGTGGGGGATTCCCAGTCGTCCTCGACGAACCGGATGTC
>JAFGPH010000329.1 GCA_016926135.1 Deltaproteobacteria bacterium | reverse complement strand
GGAAATGCTGGATACCCTGACGAGCGGGAAACGGCTGAGGGACATTAGCGACTTGCCCTTTGATCTCATATCATGAGAGAGGGGAAGCCGTTGGGTCTTCCATATGTCATGCGTACTCTGTCTTGAATTCTCTCAGACGCGTATTCTCGATTAGTCCTTGAGAAGTACATTATCGTGCAGGATTGCTTGTGCAGAGGTTTCTGGAAATCGAGGACCGATCAGGACCGTGATTCCCGGTAGTTTTCCCACAGTCGGGGAAGGTGGAGCTGAGGGTCCGAGATGTACTCTTCTCGATCCACATCGATGAAGTCGAAACCGGCCCTGGTCCGGGCGGTCGAGCGCAGCGTCTTGATCCATGCTTCCGCGCCTTCCTTGGGCTCCAGGTACTGATCCAGCAGGCCTGCCTTTTCCGATCCGGCAGAGAGCCCCCACGGCGGTTCCCTGCGCAGGCCGGGCTGGGGATCGGCGAGGCTGAGCCAGTGGACGCCCGAAACCCCCTGAGAGACGAGGTGACCCAGGTTCTCCATGATCTCCTCCGGATCGCCGGGCTCGTGCAAAAGGCCCCAGCCGATCTCCACGTCAACGGATTTGCCGAAAAGCCACTGCGCCATCGCTCCGAGACAGGAGGCGAGGATGACTTCCTGGTCCAGACGGGAAAATGAAGAGAGACCGGGCAAGCCCTTCTCTATCCCGGACAGGAACAAGCCGTCCACAAGGCCTGCCAGCCTGAGTGCAGGCTCCGGCGCCAGGAGATCAGACCATCCAAGACCCAGATCTGTGGTCGCCGTCTCGTCCCGTTCCCTGATCTCGGCGAGAAACGAGCGCAGGATGAACTCTGCCGCGTCAGCTTCGGGTCGCACCCATTCAAAAGAGCGATCCAGCAGGACCCAACCCTGAAGACCGGGGTGGCCGCTCACGGCAGAGACAAGCTCCCTGAAAGTGGCGATCCTCTTCTGAATGAGGGGCGGATCTCTCCACCAATCCAGGGGACGGAGATGTCGGAGCTCCCCGTCTACAAAAACAGGCCTTGCCGCGGGGTCTTTGGACCCCTTGAGCAGATAGGGCGGTGCCCAGTCGAGGCCGAGCACACGGGATGCGGGCGCGATGAGACGGGAAGAGATCCCGGCCTCTGAGGCCCGGTCCAGGGCCATAACGAGGCCGTCCAGGACCCTCACCCTGGATCGGGAAGGGCCGAGGAGGGATTCCTCCAGAACAGGCAGGAGAAGAGCCTCCACACCAAGGGCCTTGGCGGTGCCGGCGGCCTTGAGGAGCGTAAGCGGCTCCGGAGGTTCGAGCAGGGTCAGACCCCTGACAGGGCAAAGATAGGTGGCGGAGATGCGCATGGGGTTAGCCTTCTCCAAAGGATTCCGGGATCACCGTGGAGGCGAAATGCATCTCGGGGGAGTAATACCTGGTCTGAATGTCGCTCTTCCTGAATTTCATCTCAAGGCTCCTGAGACCCAATTTGCGGAAGTCCACGTTCTTGGATGCGATGGTGAATGCGCATTCATCGAAAGGAAAGCACCCCACATGCGCCCTGTACACTAGTGAGAAGGGGAAGACCTCTCTGATCTGTCTTCGGCCCTTTCGGGCATATCGCTCCTTGAAGTACCCGGTCTGAAAACCGGCCACCCCTTTCGCCGAGAGAGCCTGAAGAATGAACCCGTAGAACTTCTTGCTCCACAATGCCTTGGAGGGGCCATAGGAGTCGGTACAATCGCTGATGATGATGTCAAAGGAATTCTTGTGTTTGCGGAGGAGGGGGAAGGCGTCTGCATGGACGAGGGTGACCCTCCTGTCATCGAAAGCACCGTTCGATAGCGAGGGCAGGAATCTCCTGGAAAGCTTCACCACCTCCTCATCGATATCCACCAGCAGGATCTCTTGAAGGGGATGCTTTACCAGTTCCCTCAGGGCGCCTCCGTCACCACCCCCGATGATCAAGGCTTTTTTCGGGTCAGGGGCATGAAAGAGGGCCGGATGAACCAGCATCTCGTGGTAAACGGATTCGTGTCTGGTGGAGAGCTGGACAAGACCGTCCAGGGCAAGGACCCTGCCGTATTCCCGGGTGTCGAAAATATCCACCTGCTGGAACCGGCTCCGGCCCGAGAAGACCTTGCGTTCCACGAGCATGCCCCATACGGTGCTCTCCGGTTCTCCCAGGATCGTCGAATCTTCAAGGAACCACTCCTCACCCGGAACGCATCTCTCCTTCATCGGTCTTAACCTCTTTGCGTGTTTCCTGATCATCAATCTGCGTCAGCGCTACTGGGGTGTCTCAGCGGAACCTTTGCGGCACCATCCTGTTCTCAGGGCGGGGCAGAGGGTTTCAGCCCGGTGCCTATCCGCCGTGATAGCGCAGCACCAGCATGGTGATGTCGTCGGCCTGGGGGACCCCTTCGGCGAAGGCATTGACCCGGGTCATGATCCCTGTGATGACGTCCGTCAGGGGTCTACCGCGGAGAAGGGCGAGTTCCTTCACGAGCCTCTCGTCGGAGAACAGGTTTTCCTCCCTGTCTGTAGCCTCGGTCACCCCGTCCGTAAAAAGAAACAGGGTATCCCCCTTCCGGAGCGATATCTTCCGGGAACGGTAGACACAGTCTTCCAACACTCCCAGCGCCGTTCCCCCGGTACCCGGGACGAGTTCGAGACGGCCGTCGTCACGAATGAGATAAGGAGGATTGTGACCGGCATTTCCGTATTCCACTTCACCGGTGCGGGTGTTGAGGATGCCCAGGAAAAGGGTCACGAACATCATGGAAGGGTTGTCCAGCGCGAGATCCTGGTTCACCCTGCTGAGTACCTTGTCCGGGGTGAGGCCCTGGGTGGCCTTGGTCTTGATCAGGGTCCTGGTGATGGCCATGAAGAGGGCGGCCGGGACCCCCTTCCCGGACACGTCGCCGATGGTGAAACAGAGGTTCTCCTCATCAAGGAAGAAAAAGTCGTAGAGGTCTCCTCCTACCTCCTTGGCTGGTTCGAGGGTCGCGTAGATGTCGAATTCACGCCTCTCGGGGAAGGGCGGGAAGGTCTTGGGCAGGATTCCCATCTGGATGTCGTGGGCGATCTTCAGCTCGCTCTCGATCCTCTCCTTGGCCGCCGTGGTTTCCTTCAGGTCGGCGATGTATTGCTTGAGGGAGGTCTTCATGGTCCGGAAGGATTCGGCGAGGGTCCCCACCTCGTCCTTGGATTTGACCACGGGAAGTTCGATCTCCAGATCCCCTGTAGCGATGTGCCTGGCCGCCTCGGAAAGTGCTCTCAAGGGCCGTGTGATGGAGCCTGCGATCCAGACGATCACGATGAGGATGAACAGGAAACCGGCAAGACCGATGAAGACAACCGTGTGGCTGAGTTCGGTGATATCCGCCATCAACTCGTCCTGGGGAAAGAGCACCGCTAGGGACCAGCCGCTGGAGGGCAAGGGGGCGTACTTCATCCAGCATCTCTTTCCGGTGATGAGGCTGTCGAAAGAAACGATTTCCGATCCTCTCCGTACCATCTTCCTCCCGAGTTCCCGCATCTCCGGATCTCCCCTGGCCTCGGCCACGCTGAAAATGCTCTCGTTCATGACGAGGTTCGGATCAGGATGGGTGACGAAAGTGCCGTTCCTAGAAATCAGAAATCCGTACCCACTCTCGGCGATCTTGATGGAGGCCATGATCTCCTGAAGCCACGACAGGGAGACGTCGGCCGTCACGATTCCCGTCAACACCTTTTGCCCCAGGATCTTACGGTAGAAGGGAACGGAAAAGGTGGCCATGATGATTCCGCCGGCCCCCTCGTCGAAATAGGGCTCCGTCCAGATCGGGGCATTGAGCTCCCTGGGGATCTGGTACCAGTCCCAGGTGAAGTAATCATAGGGGATGTAGGTGAATTCCGTCTTCCCGTCCTTTTTGTAGAAATAGGGGGCAAAGGCCCTGGCGTTGGCACTGTAAATATAGGGCTCAAAGGCGACGGTCGCCCCATAGATGTCGGGGTTGTTCTCGACCACGGCGCGGATCAGATCGAGGATGTCTCCACCTTCATAGGTGAAGTCCTCCATGAAGATGGCGAGGTTTTTGGGAACCTTCTCCACGGCGTGGAGCACCGAATCGATCTTGTTGACGGTGGAGAGGGCCACACCCTCCGCGTTTTTTGCCACGTTCTGCCGGATGATCCGGCGTGAGACGAGATAGTTGTAGGTGAACACTACGGAGAAGATGATGGTGATGCTGGTCAGGATCAGTATGGTCAGCCTGAGGGCTATTCCTCTATTTCGTGCCATGGCCCATACAATCTCGATAAAAGTCTTCGAACTCCGGGGTTTCTTCGATCAGCCTTTCAGCACGCAGAGCCTTCACCACCCGGTCATAGTCCTCGGGGAGGAGTCTGCCGGTAAGGGCCGTGCCGTCCTGAGGCGGAATGAGGTCCTTCATCCTCTCCAGCATCCACTTCTGATGGACCCTGGTGGCCGGGATGTATTCTTGCTTGAGGTTCCTCATCACCATGTTCAGGGTTTCCTCGGGGTTGTTGAAGGCATATATCCAGCCTTCCAGCGAGGCCATGACAAATGCCCTACACTGTTCAGGGTCCTTGTCGAAATTCTCCTCCAGGATGTAGATCCCGTCCTCCGGGAAATTGATGCCATGTTCGTGGAAAAAGAAGGTGGTGAGTTCATCGGGGTTGATTCCGGCACTCATGATCGCGTGGTACTCGTTATACCACATGGCTGAGGCCACATCCACGCCGTCCCAGAGAAAGAGGTTCACCGAGAAGGACTGGGGAACGACCCTGACCTCCAGGTTGTATTTCCTGAAAAAGGCCTTGGGCTGGGTCATGAAAGCGGGCCATAATCCCACCTTCTTCCCATTCATGTCTTCGGGCTTAAAGATGCCGCTCGATTTCTTGGCTACCAGCATCAAGGCCGACCGCTGCACGATCTGGGCGATGTTCACCAGTCTCACGCCCCGGGATCGCGCCTGGACGGCCGTAGAGAGCCAGAGGGAGGCGAAATCCGCCTTGCCCTCTTTCAGAAACTCGAGGGGGGGGCTGTTGGGGCCCCCGGGCAGGATCGTCAGATCGATGCCGTGTTTCCTGTAAATACCCTGTTCCAGGGCGACGTAGTAACCTGCGAACTGGGCCTGGGGTACCCACTGGGGAATGAATGTGGCCCCCTTGAGCTGGGCAACACCCGTGCTCGGGTGGAAGGTGCCGAGAAGGCACAGGAGTGTGCAAAGAAAAATCTTTCCCGCTCCCATCTACTTCCCCTTGGGCTTGTGGATGAGGAAAGTCAGGACGTTCCGATCTCCCTCACGGCGGTGGCGGACCTCATCCACCATCTTTCGGATCAGGAAGACCCCCAGGCCGCCTACCTTGCGATCGGCCAGGGAAAGGTTCAGATCGGGATCGGCCATGGCCTCGATGTCAAAGGGAACGCCGCTGTCCAGAAACTCAACGCTCAGAGCGTCGCCCTCTCCCGCATGACACCGGATTTCCACGTCTCCCGATTCCCGCCCGGCATAGGCGTAATTGATGATGTTGACCAGCGTCTCCTCCGTGGCAAGTTCCAGTTCCTGGACCCTCTCATCGGGGAAACCGTTTTCTCTGATGAAGCTCGAGACAAACCCCATGAGGTTTGCCAGGTTCTCCATCCTGGCGGGTAAAGATATGGTTTTCATGTGCAATCACTCAGGCCATTTTCCCCCGGGCGGAATCGACGGAGTCGAAGATGGGGATGATGGAACTGAACCCGGAGATTTCGAAAACCTCTTTGACCACACTCTTGAGCGCTGCCAGGGAAAGCCTACCCTGATTTTCCTTCAGTTTCTTCGTGGCGGCCAGAATCGTCCTGAGACCTGCGCTGCTGATGTAGTCCAGCTCTCCAAAGTCCAGAAGGAGAAGCCTTTCTCCACCGGTGATCAGCCCTGTCAGTTCCTTCTCAAACTCAGGGGAAGAGACCGCATCCAGCCGCCCGGTGACCGAAATCACCATGATTTCATTCTCCTTTTTCTTTTTGATTTCCATGTGAGCCCCCATAGGTGAAATATTCCATTCTTCTTTATCAGAATGTGGTCGATTGAGAAACCCTTTTACGCAGAAGAGCGACTCACGGCCCGGAGCCAGTCCCCTTTCACCCGTCCCAGGATAGCCCCGGCCCGTTCGAAGTGAATCCGGATGCCGTCCCAATCCGGGGGGTTCAGCATTTTCTGCATGAGGAGTCCATCGTGGTCGAACCAGCGAGGCAGGATTCCTCCAAGGAAATAGCCCTTCTCCCGCAAGATGTCCACGGCAGCCGTCGCCCAGGGACGGGAGATGTTGAGCCAGACCTGAAGCACCGTGGCCCCTCTTCCGATCACCCCTTTTTCCTCTGCCTCGAAACAGGGGGCGAAGTCGGCCCCTGTCTCCCAGACGGCCAGTCGCGCCACCCCGGCGAAGCCGAAAACCTGCGTCTCAATCCGGGCCGTGGATTCCGGGGGAGCCGTCTCCGCTGAAACAACAAGTTCCCGGCGGTCATCCAGACCCGCATAGAAGAATTTGAGGTCCTCCTCATAGGCAGGAGGGATGAAGACACGGTGGGGTCTGGCCCGGAGGGTCTTGAAGTCCAGAAGAGAGGCGACCCTGCCCCCTGCGCTCTTCTCCCGTTCATAGGCGGAGGCCGGCATGAGGTCCACTTCAAGGGCCTGGCTCGTCCAGCCCAGACTGTGACACATTTTCTGGGAGAAGATATGGTTGCAGACGGATTCGCCGAAGACCGCCTGGCCCCCGAATTCCCCGGCAGCCACCTCCTGCCCATGGGCGACAAGCCGTGAAAAAATGCCCGCCCCACCCCGATAAGCGGCATGCACCACCCCGGCTCCGGCCTCATAGACTCCACGGAAGGGGGCCGTGTTGTACATGGCGTTGTGGCCGATGACATCGCCCCTGGCTGTCCTTGCCACGCTGGAAATGGTCCGGCCCGCCGCGTTTTCC